>JBJTMZ010000214.1:0-7620 GCA_046073805.1 Aquirufa sp. | reverse complement strand
AGGAAATGCAACGATTACTCAATTACATGTTAAACTTACCCAAAGGCCCTAAAATTATCGGCGGCCTTAGCTTTTGTATCCTCACCGGGTTATTGATTAGCTCGCACCCTACGCAAAGTTTTTTCCACACCAAGACCTTGGCCGAAAAACGGAATGACTCCTTGGCAAGTTTATTTAATCCCGAGATAGCCAAACAAAAATCGATTAAACTGGACACCTTCTTTAGTAAATTAAAAGCCACCTACGGATTTAATGGAGCCGTTTTAGTTGCTCAATATGGTAAAATTATTTACAAAAAAGGCTTTGGCTATTCCAATTACTTTACCAAAAGCAACATCAATACACATACGCATTTTCAATTAGCCTCTGTTTCCAAACAATTTACGGCGGTTGCCATTATGCAATTAAAAGAAAAGGGACTCTTAAATTACGATGACCCCATCTATAAGCATATCCCCGGTTTCCCCTACGATTCAAGTCTGACCATCCGGAGTCTTCTGACACATCGTTCGGGCCTATCTGATTATGCCTATAATATGGATAAGATTTATGATAAAAAAGTTCCGTTAACAAACCAGAAGGTTGTTGAGATGATGGTTCGCCTAAAACCCCACATCGATTACCGCCCAAATGCCAAATTTAGTTACAACAATACCAATTACATGCTGCTCGCCTACATCGTAGAAAAACTCAGTGGCATGAATTTTAGAGAATACGCGAAGAAAAACCTTTTTGAGGCAGCAGGCATGTCGGAGACCTTTGTTTACGATCCCATGCACCCCGAGATGCTGAGAACCGCCGCAACAGGTTACGTACCCAGACGAGGAGGCCCCGTTGTTTCGGAGTTCAATCATCTAGACGGAGTGACGGGGGATAAAGGCATTTATTCAACCGTAGAAGACCTGTATCACTGGGACACGGCACTCAACGAGGAAAAACTTGTCAAATTTTCAACCCTGGAAGAGGCATTCACCCCTCAGCACACAACACCTAAATTATTACCCAAAAACTACGGTTTTGGATGGAGATTGGCCCAGCTTGATAATGGCGAATGGCTAACCTACCACACGGGTTGGTGGCATGGATTCAAAAATTATTATCTTCACAATCCTAAAGACAATTCAGCGATTATTATTTTAGGAAACATGGCAAACCATGCATTATCCAAAGTAAATATTGTTCAATCTATTTTATACCCAGAAAAGGCTAACTTGTTCTTGAAAGGAGAAGCCCTACCCGCCGAGTTTGTACAAGGCGGCAACTAAATTAAACGACATGAAAAAATTAATCATCCTTAGCCTCTGCTTATTCTGCCTAAGCACAATTTCCTTTGCTCAAAATGCAGACGAAGCAATCAAAGCAACTGTTACTAATTACTTTGAAGGAATTACCACCGGTGATACGGCAAAATTGAATAAAGCATTTCATAGCTCCGCCATTTTACGTACCGTCAATGCTAGCTCCGGCAAAATTCAAGATTTTCCCATCAAAACCTTTATCTCCAAAACACCGGCTGGCGGAGTAAAAGCAAGTGGAAAACTAATTAGCTATTCCTATGCAGGCATTTCAGGTCTCGCTGCAGTTGAATTACAATTTGCTGATTTCAAATACATTGACCTTTTGAGTCTGCTCGAAGTCAATGGTGAATGGAAAATCGTAACGCGGGTGTTTAGTCGGGTAGACCTAGATACCAACCTAAAAGGTAGCGCTGGAACAAGCTCAAAACCAGCGACCCAAGCAAGCCCAACGAAAAAGAACCCAGCTAACGCTAAGCCTAAAAAAGACGATGGTTGGTAGTTGGACGTTTGTCTTTGGACGTTAAACTTTGTAGAGACGCGATACTTCGCGTCTTTTTTTTATGTATCTAATAGACTAACGTCTAAAGTCTTAACTCCTATTTATGTAACAACGACAGGGTAATCGAGCTAATCAACATCAAAATACCCAAAACAAAAAATACCGTTGGATTCAAGACCGGAATAGAAGTCTCATTTAAAGAAGCCTCATAAGGATCATCCGTCAAATAACGTACCGGAATCTCCTGACCTACTTCGCAGTTACGCGCTAAACCTTTGTCGGCCTCTCTGCGAAACTCGTTACCATTCACATAATAGGAAACGATCGGAAAATAAATCGGAAAACGTCCAGAATGATCATCACGTGCATAACGCTTTGAAATCTCTACAATCTTTCCATAAGTCATCTTGGAATGAGCGATCCAGGTTTGGCGTTTCTTGAATAGAACTACCCCGACACCGATCAACGCAAAAGCGATCAGCGAGAATAGCACCAAAAACAAGGTCATCGACCCTTGAAAGGATCCCGTAGGCCGCGCTGAAATCAATAAAATACCTGCGATGTGCATGAGGTGAGTCTGAAAATTTCATCAAAAGAATGATAAATAAATCTGAAAATCAAATACTTACCACCTTGCTAGAAAATCGCGCGAGGTTGGATTTTTAAGCATTAAAACTCATTTTTTGCCAAAATCCGAAAAACAGGATTTCATTTTGACCAATTCTTGGAAAAAATTGGAGAATTATCCGAAAATCACTTTTCGAAATCAATAGATTGAGCCCAAAAATATATTTTTCGAAAATTTGATATTTCTTTCAAATTCGTATTTTTGACCCACAAGAAACCTATGAAAATGAAAAATTCGACTCGATTACAACTCATGACCATGATGTTCCTCATGTTCTTTGGATGGGGAGCCTGGTATGGTCAAATGAGCAAATACCTTTTAAGCACCTTGCATGCCACAGGCGATCAAGTAGGCAATGCTTATTTAACCTTCGCTATCGCCTCTTTAGTGGCTCCTTTTTTTGTGGGACTGATTGCCGACCGGTTTTTCGCCGCTCAAAAAGTAATGGGAGTATTGAATATCTTGGGCGGAATACTTCTTTATTTATTGGGACAAACCAAGGACCCTGAAATATTCTTTTGGTATATTTTAGCGTATACACTCTGCTTCGCACCAAATTTGGCCTTATCCAATTCCATCGCGATGAAGCAAATGAATAATCCCGAAAAGGAATTTGCCAATATCCGTGTGACCGGAACCGTCGCTTGGATTGTCGTGACGAATATCATCGGGTTTTATGCCTTAGGCGACAATGTGGCCATTTTTCACATCGCCATGTATAGTTCATTCGTATTGGGAATCTATGCATTTTTTCTACCTGACACACCTCCCAAAGCGGATAAAGATGCATCGATTGCTCAGATTATAGGCTTAGATGCCCTACAATTATTCAAAGATCGCTCCTTCCTCATTTTCTTTATTTCTTCCATCTTGATTTGCATTCCCCTGTCCTTCTATTATGCCATGGCAAATCCGTCCCTTACAGATTCGCACATGAGCAATGTGGAAAACAAAATGTCGCTTGGGCAAGTTTCTGAGGTGATTTTTATGCTTTTAATCCCATTTGCATTTACTCGCTTGGGTGTAAAAAAGATGTTAATCGTAGGTTTGGTTGCCTGGATTATCCGTTTTATTTGTTTCGGCTATGGCGATGTATTTCAAGCGAGTGGATTCTTTTCATCGGAATCATCTTGCACGGGGTCTGCTACGATTTCTTCTTTGTAACCGGCCAAATCTATACCGATCAAAAAGCCGGTCCGCATATCAAAAATTCAGCTCAAGGATTAATTACCCTCGCTACTTATGGAATCGGCATGGGAATTGGCTCCAAACTATCCGGAATTGTTTTGGACATGTATACCCAAAATGGTGTTCACGATTGGAAATCAGTTTGGATGGTACCTGCCGGAATCGCCTTATTGGTATTGATTTTGTTTATTTTATTCTTCCAAGACAAGAAAAAAATCGCCTAGGTATTCTTGATTTTCCGAAGTATCCAGGGTACAATCGCTGGGACGAATTGTTTCACCAAGAGACCAAATCGTTCTAGCGCACCCCCGACAAAAAATTCATTTTTACCTAGGACTACCGCGTCAACAATCTTCTTCGCCGTCAAGGCGGGATCAAGTCCTTTGGCCTGATTCGGATCCATTTGGCCATATTTTTCCCCATGTTCATTCATCGCATGGATGGAAATCTCCGTACGAATATATCCCGGCAAAATGGTACTAACCTGCACGCCATAGTTGTGTAGCTCAGCACGAACCGAATCAAAAAACCCAATTAATGCGTGCTTGGTCGCGCCATACGCAGCGCGACGGGGCGTTGAAATACGCCCGGCAACCGAGGCAATCGGCACAAATATTCCGGATTTCTGAGCCTGAAATTGCGGGATAACTTTTTGCACCAAATGCACAATGGAAAAGAAATTGATCTCAAATAATCGACGATAAACCTCAAACTTCGTATCTAACACAAAAGATCGCTGACTCACACCCGCATTTAATACCAAGACATCCAGTCGGCCAAATGTTTGTATTACCTGCCCCACTTGGCTCGCATGACTATCCAAGTCGACCATATCAAAGGGCAACACCAAAACATTGTTTCCGTATACCTCACAGGCCTTGGCTACCCGTTGGAGTTCTGCCTCCCGACGAGCCGAAAGCACCAAATGAGCCCCTTTTGAGGCGAATTCATAGGCTAAAGCCTCCCCGATTCCGGATGAAGCGCCTGTTATCCAGACAATTTTGTTTTTGAAATCCATGAATCAAATATAAAGACTAATAGCCAATTTATAACCCCATGTTTAAACATGGGGACATTGGACTACATTCGCTCTAGTTCCCTGAAAAACTCTGCCATTGGATTCACTTCCAACAATTGTAACTTTTGCCACAATCGAATTGCTTTGGTCATTAAACCGCTCTCGATCAAGAAACCGTCATGCCCATACAAGGAATCAATGACTTGAAACGAAGCTCCCGGAATATGTTTGGCTAAAAACTCCTGCTCGACAATAGGGAAAAGTGCATCGGACTTGATACCGATGACCAGGGTATTTGATTTGATTGATTTTAAAGCAGGAATAATTCCTCCGCGATTTCGCCCCACATCTTGGGAATCCATCATTTTGGAGAGAATATAGTAGGAATAAGCATTAAATCGTTGAGCTAATTTTTCCCCCTGATAGCGTTGATAAGACACCGCGCGTAAGGTCTTCTCCAAGGAATGATCCTGACGTGCCTGCGTAATTTGATACGTTTCATAATTTCGATACGAAATCAAAGCCGTTGCGCGCGCCGCCTTCATTCCCTCAATCCCTGCCTTCGGATCCGCTTCTCCCCAAGTCTTATCTAACTCAATCGCCATCCGCTGCGACTCATTAAAAGCCACACCCCAAGGCGAATGAACCGCATTAGTGGCCACCAAAATCAAGTTTTGAATGACATCCGGATTGATAATAGCCCATTCAACTGCTTGCTGTCCTCCCATCGACCCACCAATACAGGTCTTAATCCGTTTTATTCCTAAATCCTTTCGCAATAATTCAAAGGATTGAACCACATCTCGAATCGTGATTTCCGGGAATGAACGATAATAGGGTAAGCCCGTGATTGGATTTACCGACAAGGGCCCAGTTGACCCATAATGTGAACCCAAAATATTCACGCAAACAATGAAGTTATTCTCCGGATTAAACAATTTACCAGGACCTACTAAGCCTTGCCACCAATCTGCTACATCCTGACTACCTGTAAACGCATGGCAAATCCAAATCACATTATCCTTTGCCGCATTCATTTGACCCCAGGTTTGGTAAGCCAAATCAATTTGAGGGAGCGACGCACCGCTTTCTAATGGAAAAGTATGGGGATAGTGATAGTGTCTAAATTCTGCTTGCATCATCAAAGCTTTATATTTCCCTAAACAGGCAAACGCCTGGGGTAGGAATTAGCACCGGGGTCAAATTTTGACGGGTTGCCAGAAGATCAATGAGCCTAGTCTCTCCCTTCTTCTTTATAATTCAATGCCTCACAGCGACTGAACGAGGAGACAAAGTAAATCATGAAATCAGGAAATTCCAAAATTCTCATGATATTTGCCTCATGAAACAACTCATTCTTGTTTACGTCGGTTTATCAGCCATCCTTTACGGAATCCATCAAAGTCCTTGGCCACACATCTTACATCCCAACATTTCCTTTATCGTTGTTTTTTTAGCATTTCAATCTTATTTAACATACAGCATTGCACAAATTGGCTTAAAAGATGGAAAAGAGAAATTCATTCAATTTCAAATGATAAATCTTACCATACGCTTCCTATTAAGCCTTTCATTCATCGGATTTTTCGCCTATTCAGGTACCCCCCAAATATTCTTATTCGGAATCAACTTTTTTGTACTCTATTTATGTAGTGCAAATTTTGAAATAATTGGCTTGCTTCGTAACTTGCGACGTTTTTAGAAAAGACTGATAAAATTTTTCATTATTTTCTGCCCAAAACTCAGCTAATCAACGAATTAGCGAATCCATTGAAAACAATTAAGTAAAAGCAAGAATTACGATGCCGATTAAGACTTTTTTCAAGAAAATGTATTTTTCAAATATAATCCTCGGATTATTATTCAGTTTTTCAAGCTTTTCTTTGCTTGCCAACGAAGGTGAGGCAGCGCACAACACCGCGCAAGCCCATGCTGATACAGCTGCACATGCAGGAGCACCGGCGGCACATGAGGCAGAATCTACCAAATTTGATCCAGGTAAACTTATTTTGCATCACATTGCCGATGAGCATGATTGGCATTTCTTTACCATCGGACATTTTCATGCGACTTTACCTTTGCCTTGCATCGTTTATACCGCTTCACAAGGTCTACAAGTATTTTCATCTGCTAATTTCAAAAACGAACACCACGAGGAAATCCCTTACAATGGATTCGTTTTAGAACATGGTAAAATTCACGCAGAGAACGGCGAAAAGGTTTACGATTTCTCAATCACCAAAAACGTAGCCTCCTTATTAGTTTCAGCTGTACTCCTATTGACCATCTTTATTGGAATCGGAAAGCGCTACAAGGAAAATCCTCACCGCGCACCCAAAGGAATCCAATCGATGTTCGAACCGATTATCATCTTTGTTCGTGACGAGATTGCCAAAAACAACATCGGAGAGAAACACTACCGCCGTTTCATGCCATATTTATTGACGGTATTCTTCTTTATTTGGTTTAATAACATGTTGGGCTTAGTTCCAGGTGGGGCCAACTTAACAGGAAATATTGCGGTAACGTTAGTGTTAGCGATCATCGCATTCTTCGTGACCAACTTCAATGGTCGTTCAACGTATTGGACGCACATTTTCGCTATGCCGGGTGTACCGAAATGGATGTTGGTGATTTTAACACCCGTTGAAATCGTAGGTATTTTCATGAAGCCATTCTCCTTGATGGTTCGTTTGTTTGCGAACATCACGGCAGGTCACATTATTTTATTGAGTTTAGTTTCCTTGATTTTCATTTTTGAAAATGCGGCATTGGGCCTAGCAGTAGTTCCCTTCTCGCTTTTCATGAACGTAATTGAGCTGATTGTTGCCTTTATTCAAGCGTTTATCTTTACGATGTTAGTTTCTACGTACATCGGAGCGGCGGTTGAGGAGCATCATCATTAATAATTTGTATTTTTTTTAATTTATATAAACCCAAATCGTATGTCTATTTTATCGATTTTATTAGAAGTTTCTGTAGGTCTTGG
>JBJTMZ010000213.1:0-3818 GCA_046073805.1 Aquirufa sp. | reverse complement strand
CTGACATTTTTCGTCATCTCGTTTATCTCGAACATCATGGGGCCGATTATCCCCGACTTGATTCAGAGCTTTGAACTGAATCTGACCTTGGTTTCCCTATTGCCCTTTTCCTTTTTCATCGCATACGGCGTGACCTCCATCCCTGCCGGAATTCTACTCGAAACCTACCGCGAAAAAAAGGTCATGTTGGTAGCCTTTGGCATGGCGACCATCGGGTCTTTGTTAATGGTTTTATCGCCCAATTACCTAAGTGCCCTGTTGTCGCTTTTCCTAATCGGTAGCGGCATGGCCATGTTGCAGGTGGTCATCAATCCGCTCTTGAGAACTGCGGGTGGGGAGGAAAAATATGCCCATTACTCCGTTTTGGCGCAATTAATCTTCGGATTCGCGTCTTTCTTAAGTCCGATGGTCTACCAAAACTTCATCGCAAATCCGCGCATTCAAGCCCAAACCTTTCCCTGGCTCTCGCTCTACTACCTATTCATCGGAATCAGCCTATTGATGATGCTCATCAGCTTCCTGATTAAATTCCCCAAAGTTGAATTGGGCGAAGAAGAGAAGGCTGGTGCATGGGCGATTCACGTCAAACTCTTTCAAAACAAATATGTGATTCTCTATTTCATCGCCATGCTCTGCTACGTAGGCACTGAACAAGGCATCGCGACTTGGATTTCGCAATTTCTTTCTACCTACCACGGACAAGATCCTCAAAGCACTGGGGCTGACACCATCGCCTATTACTGGGGCCTGATGACCGCCGGCGGCGTGTTGGGTTTAGTTCTTTTGAAATTTTTAGACAGTCGGGTCGTACTCTCCAGCTTCACCCTCCTCGCAATCATCTCGCTCGGATTTGCGCTTTACGGTAATACCCAAATGGCCTTGATCGCCTTCCCGCTCGTCGGCTTTTTCGCCTCCGTCATGTACCCGATCATCTTCTCGCTCGCCCTGAACTCAGTGAGCGAACACCACGGTTCCTTCGCCGGAATCATCGTCACAGGGATCGTCGGCGGTGCGATTTTCCCCTTCATCGTGGGTGGAATCGGAGATATCTGGGGATTAAAAACAGGCATGAGCATGCTGTTCCTCAGCCTCGCCTTCATCGGGAGCATTGGTTTTTGGGCCAAACCTTTGGTCAATAATACGCCTACCAAAAACTAGATCACCAAATCTCCCCAACCCTTGCGGTAGGTACGTTGCAAGAACTGATTAGCTGGTTCGTAATTCGTCACACGCATGTTGGCTCCATCCCATTTCAGCGCCTTATAACGTCCACTGTATGAATAACCTTCCATCATGCCGTAAACAGGATCTTGACGCTTCACCTTTTCACGGATGTTGAAACTCCTCAATAATAAATTCCCCAAAAGCACGGTCTCCGACAAAGGTCCCGCATAGCCCTCAAACGGCGAACTCACCTCCATCTTGCCATAGCCCGCAATGCTCGCATCGATCCATTGCCACCAGTGACCATCCATGCCTCCTTTCACCCGAGCATATTTTTGCGGAATGTGACTCGCCGCTTCCTGTAATTCCTTCGAAAATAAACGGGGATGGCTTCCGCCCCAACCGCAGGCGATGACCCCTTTGGTCCCCACAAACAAGGTAGAGCCCTCGAAATCATTCTCCCCCGGATAATCCCCCAGCGCATCATTCATATTCACATCGGGTGCCAAAGCCTGCAAACGCTCCGGCGTAATGCCCCCATCCATCCAGTACAAATCCAAATCCTTGCCATTCGCTAAAGTAAATCGGTATTTCCAGGAACTCGAAATCGGCCCGCTTTCAGGGAAGGCCGATTCCTTAAACACGCCGCTGTAGGTCGTGGAAGCACTTCCCGACACCTCATGCGGATAGCCCAAATTCAATAATTTAAACGGCGGCCCCATGATATGGCAACCCATGTCGCCCAAGGCGCCCGTTCCGAAATCCCACCAACCGCGCCAGTTGAAGGGCACGAGGTTCTCGATGTAATTCGTGTTTTGAGCGGTGCCCAACCATAAATCCCAGTTGAGTTCCTTCGGAATTTTACTCGCCTTCTTGGGCCAGGAAATCCCCTGCGGCCATACAGGACGGTCGGTCCAGCAATAGACCTTCGTCACTTCCCCGACTAAATCCGCTTCCATCCATTCGCGCATGGTTTGCATCCCCTCGCAAGAGGCTCCCTGGTCGCCCATCTGGGTGACTACTTGGTATTTGGCCGCCGCATTCGTGATGATTCGTGCCTCGTGGATGTCATGCGTCAAAGGCTTTTGCAGGTACAAATGCTTCTTCATTTGCATCGCACGCAGCGCAACCACGGCATGGTTATGATCCGGAATCGCAACGGTCACCGCATCGAAATGCTTGCCTTCTTTGTCGAAGAGCTCCCGCCAATCCTCGTAAAACTTCGCCTTCGGAAATTGCTTGCGTTTGGGAGCGGCTTGACGCTGATCCACGTCGCAGAGAAATCCAATGGTCGAATTATTATTCGGCGTTTTCGCCAAATGCTGAATGTCATTATCCCCCTCGCCTCCGCAACCGATGGCCGCAATGACCAATTTGTCGCTTGGGGCTACGAAGCCCTTACCGCCCAAAACGTGACGGGGCAAGATGAAAAATCCCGCCGAGGCGAGCGTGCTTTTCTTAATGAATTCGGAGCGTTTCATTTTTTCAGGGGTCTAACAGCTACTTCTTTGACATACACGACGTCTTCGTCGCCGTGGTTTTGTAAGCCGAACCAACCGGAATTTGGGCGAACGCCTGGATAGGGTTCAAAATCAAATTTACGCGCAGGAACGGGGTCCCCTTCCCGGTAATCGGTCACCAACTCATCGTTGAGATGCACGATGGTGCGCGGGCCGTCTAAGGTGATCAACAAGGTATTCCACTCCGGACCCGGTTTTCCCGGTTTGCTTTTCGGTTTGGTGAAGGCATACAAGGTTCCCGAAATATGGTATTCATCCTCGTTGGACGTTTCCGGGTGATTATCGATCTGCACCTCGTAGCCATAAAACACGGGCATCCACTCCTCCTTGGGTTCAATTGGGATTTTCACAAAGACCCCCGCATTGCTATTAAACTTCTGCATTTTGTAGACGACGCGGATTTGGCAATCGCCTAATTTTCCGCCCGTCCAATACAGCAAGCCCATGCCGCCCGTGCTGGCTAAAAGTCCGTTTTCGACGAAACGTTTGCCGCCGCCCACGTGTTTCCAACCCGTCAGGTCCTTGCCGTTAAAAATGGGTTTCCAATCTTGTGCGAGTAGGTTTGTGCTTAATAAAAGACACAAACCAAGGCCCAAAGCCCGATATTTTTTCATGTTTCCTAGGTTTAGATATCAAAGGTAATAGGTCTTTATTCCACTTTTAACATCGGG
Source organism: Aquirufa sp. (assembly GCA_046073805.1). Lineage (GTDB taxonomy): Bacteria > Bacteroidota > Bacteroidia > Cytophagales > Spirosomataceae > Aquirufa. The sequence goes on along the minus strand of JBJTMZ010000213.1, from coordinate 463 downwards.
AATAAATTTCGTAGATCAGCCTCCGTGGGTTGAGAGCCATATTCGCAAATTTCAAAGGCCTCCGCATAGCGTACCTTAGCAGCACGCGTAGGTCCATACCATTTCACTAAACTCTTTTGCACCTCCGGATTGGGTTTGGCGACGCGTTTTTGCAATAGCCAATCTTTGTATTTAGCAGGGTCTTTCGGTACCTCCGACTCGTAATTCCCGATCCAAGGCAACCACTCATAAAATTGGGATTGATGGGCATCGAGTCCCGCCAATTTTTTCGCGATAACCGGTGTGATGTCCACGGCGATGTCGGGCTGAAAGGGATTTGGTTTCTTGAAATTATCTTGAAAATAGAGGAATACGGGATTCTTGCGGAGCGGTTCTACATCCGGAGCGACATTGGGCACGCCCACCATGAAGGCCGCATCTTGCACGAGCACTCCCGTGTAGCGATGGTCTGGGTGGTAGTCGT
>JBJTMZ010000212.1:0-2751 GCA_046073805.1 Aquirufa sp. | reverse complement strand
TCAGATGTTGGACGACTTGAAGAAAAAAACCTACCCGGGCTATTCAGCCATTGGACGCTTGCGGGGCTTGGCGGAAATTCGCGGTTTGGAATTGGCAATCCGTTCGTTTTTAGCTGTGTTTATGGTCGTGTGTAGTTTTGCGATGAAGGCGGATGATGGTTATCGTTTGTGGTTGAAATTTGATAAGGTGGCTAGCGCTTCGCGTTATGCCCCATTTGCACAATCGCTTTCATCGGAATTTCCGTTGACCCCCATCCTAGAGACAGCAAAAAAGGAATTAGCGCAAGGCTTGAAAGGCTTGACGGGCGTTTCACCCCGCTCGATCGCGGCGAATGGGAGTATACAATTTTTGAAGGATGCCACGATTCCGGAAGAAGGCTTTGAGATTCAAGTGGATAAAAAAGTACAAGTCAAATTGGAAGGCATAAGTATCGTAGGTCGGAAATATATTCGAATCAAAGCACGTTCTGATCGCGGTATCCTGTATGGCGTTTTCGAATTGCTGCGCACGATTCAGCAGGAGAAAGCCTTGGACAACATCACCTCCTCCCCCAAAGTTAAATTCCGCATGTTGAACCATTGGGACAATGTGATGGGAACGATTGAGCGGGGATACGCGGGGCAATCCCTTTGGAAATGGTATGAATTGCCGGAAACGGTCGACCCACGTTATACGGAATATGCGCGTGCGAATGCGTCTATTGGAATTAATGCGGTGGCCATCAATAATGTAAATGCCTCCGCGCGCTTTTTGACGCCGGAATATTTGGCGAAAGTGAAGGCCCTGGCGGATGTGTTTCGTCCTTATGGGATTAAGTTATTTTTATCGGTCAATTTCGCTTCACCGAAAATCCTAGGCCGTCTGAAAACTTCGGACCCCTTGGACCCCGAGGTACGTGCCTGGTGGCAAGCGAAAACGAAAGAGGTCTATCACTACATCCCAGATTTTGGCGGATTCCTCGTGAAGGCGAATTCGGAGGGTGAGCCGGGGCCACAGGAATTTGGCAGAACCCATGCAGATGGTGCAAACATGTTGGCGGAGGCCGTGAAACCTTTTAATGGCATCGTCATTTGGCGTGCCTTTGTCTATGCTCCCAATCCGAAAGGGGATCGGTTCAAGGAGGCCTACAATGACTTCAAGCCCTTGGATGGAACCTTTGCGAAAAACGTGATTGTGCAGGTGAAAAATGGTCCGATTGACTTCCAACCGCGTGAGCCGTTTCATCCGCTTTTTGGCGCGATGCCGAAGACGCCTTTGGCTTTGGAATTTCAGATTACGCAGGAGTATACCGGATTTAGTACGAACGTCTTTTATCAATCGATTCTGTTCAAGGAATGTCTTGATTCCGATACCTACCAAAATGGCAAGGGTTCCACAGTCGCGAAGGTCATCGATGGAAGTTTAGGGAATGACCACATCACGATGATGGCTGGGGTGGCTAACACGGGTTCAGATCGAAATTGGACGGGGCATTTGTTATCGCAGGCGAATTGGTATGCCTTTGGACGCTTGGCTTGGGATCATACCCTGAGCTCAGAAAAAATTGCCGACGAATGGGTGAAGCAGACCTTGACGCGGGATGCGGAGGCATCTCAAACAATTGAAAATATTTTGTTGAAATCGCGAGATGTTTATGTGAATTTCACAACGCCTTTGGGGCTACATCACGTAATGGGGCAAAATATTCACTGGGGGCCCGAGCCCTGGTTGGAGCGCAGCCAGCGTCCCGACTGGACTTCGATTTATTACCACCGGGCAGATTCGGTGGGTTTAGGTTTTGACCGAAAATCAACGGGTAGCAATGCTTTGAGTTTATATTACCCTGAGGTCGCAAAACAATGGCTAGATCCTGCTAAAACGGATTTGAATTATTTGTTGTGGTTTCATCATGTGGGCTGGCAGGAGAAATTGTCCTCGGGCCGAACGCTTTGGGATGAATTCTGCTATCGGTATGATACGGGGCTGAAGGAAGTGGAGGCCTTGCAAAAAGATTGGGAATCCGTGAAAGGGAAAGTGGATCCGGAGATATTTGCGGATGTTCGGGGGCGGTTGGCGGCCCAACAACGCGAGTCGGTTTTGTGGCGCGATGCGAATGTTTTGTACTTCCAAACCTATTCGAAACTACCCATAAACTACGGGAAACCGACACGGACCTTAGCCGAACTAAAAGAAATTGTACGAATTTATCAGTTAAAATAAGATGCAACAACCATTTTCATTACAGGGGCGTGTGGCGCTCATCACGGGCGGCGGAACCGGAATCGGATTCGATATTGCCAAATGTTTTTTAGCGTCTGGCGCGACGGTCGTGATCACTGGTCGGCGAGAAGATGTCCTCAAAGAAGCGGTAGCCAACCTAGGTGCTGGCGCGCATTATGCCGTGAATGATGTGGCTGACTTGAGTCTGACGTCAGCTTTAGTTTCGGAGCTGATTTCGAAACATGGGGGCATCGATATTTTGGTGAATAATGCAGGAATCAATATGAAGCGTCCCGCGGTGGAGGTTTCGGATGCTGATTTTTCAAATATTATCAATGTGAATTTGAATGCCGTTTTTGCCTTGACGCGCGAAGTGGGGAAACACATGTTGGAACGCGGAAAGGGATCCATCATCATGATTTCCTCGATGGCGGCGTATTACGGCATAGACCGTGTGGCGGCTTATGCGTCCTCCAAAACTGGAATCTATGGTTTGGTTCGCGTGCTGGCCTCGGAGTGGTCAGGCAAGGGTGTTCGTGTCAATGCGATTG
>JBJTMZ010000211.1:0-7100 GCA_046073805.1 Aquirufa sp. | reverse complement strand
GCCAAGCGCATTTGTTGGATGGAAGAAAACTCATCTATGCTCAAAAGATTTGCGAGCGTAGCTAACTTTTCGTGAATTTGCTCTGCGTTTTCACCTTTCTCAACCGCAATTTCTAGGCTCTCATATTCTTCTTCACGCAATTGCGCGGCTTCTAGCTCTTGGAATTGAAATTGTTTGAAGTCGAGACCTTGTTGGCCTTCCGCCGACTGCTTTTTGATGTTATCCAAACGTTCCTGGGCGTTTAGGTAATCCTGAAAAGCGTGTTGATAGGCACTTTTAAGATCTTGGTTTTGGGCGAAACTATCGACAAATTCCAAACTGAATTCGGGATGAGCCATCCACCAGGTGTCTTGTTGGGAATGAATATCAATCAATTCTTGACCAATTTTTCGAAGGGAATCCAAATTCACGGGGCTATCATTGACGAAGCTACGAGATTTCCCTTGGGCGTTGATTTCCCGTCGGATCAAACAAGGTTCTTCGAAATCCAAAGCCTCTTCTTCGAACAAGCGCGCGATGTGGGGATAATTGGTAAGGGAGAAGGTTCCCTCGATGATGCATTTTTTAGTAGGATCGTAAAGCGATTTGCTGTCGGCCCTGGCGCCCATCAACAAGGCGATGGCTCCTAATAGTATGGATTTTCCGGCTCCGGTTTCACCGGTAATGACGCTCAAGCCATCAGAAAGGCTCAAATTGACAGAGTCAATGAGGGCATAATTCTGTATGTGTAGTTGTTTGAGCATGCGTGTGAATTGGAATTCGAATTTACATAAAAATTTCTGTTCGAATTTTTATTTCATCGGATTAAAGGTTTTTGATGAATTTTATCAATAATTTGTACCTTTGGAAAAATTTTACGCCTACGTTTATTTAACCCCTACGAAATGAGTGTTTTAGTTAACAAGAATTCGAAAATTATAGTACAAGGTTTTACAGGAACTGAAGGTACCTTTCACGCAGAGCAAATGATTGCTTATGGTACCCAAGTGGTAGGAGGGGTGACCCCAGGAAAAGGAGGAGGAACTCACTTAGATCGCCCTATATTTAATACCGTGGCAGACGCTGTTGCGAAGACAGGTGCGGATACATCGATTATTTTTGTTCCGCCAGCATTTGCTGCGGATGCGATTATGGAAGCTGCGGATGCAGGTATCAAAGTGATTATTTGTATTACAGAAGGTATTCCGACAAAAGACATGATTGTCGCGAAGGAGTACATTCAAAATTATGACTGCCGTTTAATTGGGCCAAACTGCCCAGGTGTCATGACCGCGGATGAGTGTAAAGTAGGTATCATGCCAGGCTTTATCTTCCAAAAGGGTCGTGTTGGTATCGTATCTAAATCAGGTACCTTGACTTATGAGGCTGTTGATCAATTAACGAAAGCAGGTCTTGGTCAAACAACGGCAATCGGTATCGGTGGTGATCCAATCATTGGAACGACTACGAAAGAAGCCGTTGAGTTATTAATGAACGATCCGGAAACGGAAGGTATTGTCATGATTGGCGAGATTGGTGGAGGCATGGAAGCGGAAGCGGCTCGTTGGATCAAAGCAGACGGAAACCGTAAGCCAGTGGTTGGTTTTATCGCAGGCCAAACTGCACCGAAAGGTCGTCGCATGGGTCATGCGGGAGCCATCATCGGTGGAGCAGATGATACGGCAGAGGCAAAAATGAAGATCATGCAAGAGTGTGGTATTCACGTCGTATACTCTCCAGCGGATATCGGTGAAACGATGATTAAAGCGTTAGCTGGAAAATAATAGCAAGGATGATTCCTTTTATTCCAAAATCTGCTAAGCAGGTCCTTAACAGGAAGGTTAGCAGATTTTTTTTATTCTTTTTTTTATTGCTCTCATCCGAGGCGTCTGCTACAAAATGGCAGGAGGTTCAGCCGTTGGATAAATCTTGGTTGGTCTATCAGGCCAGCATGAAGTCTTTCTTGCCTTACATTTCTTCCAAGCACTACAATTACCGGTCAAAATCGTTGGCGATTCCTTTGGCCGAGTATCCCAATACTTATTTGCGTTTAGAACTGGATGAGGACTATGTGTTGTTTGTACAAGGGGCCTTTCATAGCCATTTGAAAAAGGATGAGATTTATTCATGGTCCTTGGATAGTTTAAAGGAGCGCTATCCGGTTGCTGGTCCTTTGTATTTTAGTTTTTATCGTGTTAAAATGGCTGGCCTTCCGCAAGGGGTTCGGATTGAGCGAAAGGTAGAGGAGAATAACTCAGCCTTTTCTGACATGTTTAATTTGCGGCAACGTAATGCGTACCTATTTAGTCAATTTTTCGGGTCTTCCTTTTTGTTGATTTTGTTTTTCATGGGCGTATTGTATGCGGCTTTTCCGCGTTATTTTGCCGCCTATTTTCGATTTACGGATTGGATACATTGGGAGATCAAGGAAGAAGTTTTGTTGAAAAATGCCTTTGCGTTCCCCAATTTATTGGTCATCTTTTTATTGAGTCTTATCACGGCATGTTTTTCATTTTACAATGGACTACTCAATCAATCGCAAGATTCCTTTTTTGAATCTCAAGAAAACTTGCAGAGTTTCTTGCCGGCGATTGGATTCGTGCTTTCCAAGACATTGCTTGGTTTCGCTCTATTTGTGAGTAGGTATTTTGTGTATAAGTTGTTTACCAACTTGTTCCGACTTCCTCACATCGCGGATGCACATTATTTTAAATCGATCCAGGCCAATCTTCAGTTTTTTATCGTCTTGTTTAGTTTGCTGAGTTTATTTTCCGTTTACATGGGACCCATGTATGCGGTTAATTTAAATTACATATCCTATGTGATTACAGGATATTTCTTTGTCCGCGCCCTATACTTTTTTCAGGTTTTTCGGCGAACCTATCAAGTCAATCAATTATCGCTATTGGCTTACTTGATTTTAATGGAGGGCCAGGTCATGGTTTTTGGATTGCGGGAATTGATTTTTCCGGAATACATGTAGTAGCAGATAATTTTTTGATTTTTTTTGTCGTATATTTGCAGGCATTTTCAGTTTTAGGCTAACCTGAGACGGATTAAATTGAAATTATTATTATGAGTGTAGTTGCTAATGTCGCTCAACCGGATGCAAGCCGTTTGAAAAAAGTAAAAAGTATTCTTGTTACCCAAGCTGCTCCAGCCGATGCAGCAAAGTCGCCATATTCAGAGATAGAACGCAAATATAACGTTAAGGTCGACTTTCGTTCGTTTATTGATGTAAAAGGGATCTCATTCAAGGATTTTAGAAAACAAAAAATCAATATTCTAGAGCATACAGCGATTATTTTCACAAGTCGGAATGCGATTGATCACTTCTTTCGTATTTGCAAAGAAGCGAAAATAGAAGTTCCTGCAGATATGAAATACTTCTGTATTACGGAACAAACCGCTAATTACTTACATAAATACATCGTCATTCGTAAGCGTAAAATTTTTACGGGTACGAAAACTGCGTTGGATTTATTGGAAGTCATTAAAAAGCATAAAACCGAGCGTTTCTTGTTTCCGTGTTCCAACAAGCGTCAAAAAGACTTGCCAGACTACATGGGAACCAATGATTTTCAATTAACGGAGGCTGTGATGTATGAGACGGTTTCAGCGGATTTATCGGATTTGGAAAATGTATTTTATGATGTGATTGCTTTTTTTAGCCCATCGGGGATTACATCCTTGTTTGAAAACTTCCCAGATTTCAAACAAAATAATACACGTTTAGCCGCATTTGGTCCTACGACAGCGCAGGCAGTACATGATGCGGGCTTAATTTTGGATATTCAGGCGCCAATGCCCAATGCACCATCGATGACCGGGGCCTTGGAACATTACATTAAGCAGGCCAACGCAAAATAAATTAAAAGCTCCCGTGGGAGCTTTTTTTATGGGACTAGGATTTAGCTATCGTTATTTTGTTTATTTTAGTCCATATTTTGGCCGACCACAAAAGATGCAAGGATTGAAAAACCTTTTAGATAGAATTACGTGCCTACTACTGTTCTTTTTCAGTCTAAGCTTGCACGCTCAGCAAACGCCTGGTCTGAGTTTATATCATTTGAATACACTTTATTTTAACGCAGCGGCTACGGGAGCAGGGCGAGATGCCTATGTGCAAACGCATTATCGGAATCAATGGACCTCCTATGAGTCGACACAAGACGGCAGCGGAAATTTGGGTACCACGGTAGTTGGCCTTTCCATCCCATTGAATTTTCAAGGATTAGGGATGGGTTTGGTTTTCATGAACGATAAAACGCCGTCTGGTGTAGGCCAACAAGTTGTTCGGCTCCAATTGGCTTATCATCGACCTTTAGCGTCGGGTGCGGTGCTTTCCATCGGGATGGGATTTGGAATGCAAAATAAATCCTTTGATGGTCGGATATTTCGTGTGCGGGATGTAAACGATCCCCTCGCTTTGGAATTGTCGGGAAAGCAAGTATCACAATCCTTGCCTGATTTCAACGCAGGTCTATTGTATACCACGGATTTATGGGAACTGGGTTTGGGAGTTGGACATTTAACTCAACCAAGCTATAATTTTGGAAATACTAACCTACAATTGGTCAATGAGTTGGCGGCTAATTTTCATGCGAAAGGCTTGATTGGGCTTTCCGACCGATTTGAATTAAGTCCTTTTGCCCAGGCCAATTATTATCAAGGACGTTTGTTGCCTCAGGTAGGGGCAAAGGTGATTTACCAGCAGCAGTTCTGGTTGGGCGGTGGCTACCGTTGGGACGATGCCACGAGTTTAATGCTAGGGATGACCTTGTTGAAAAGTCGATTGGACGTGGCTTACGCGATGGATTTATCTGTGATCAATTCGGCGGTGAAGTCAAATTTATCCCATGAAATTATGTTCAAGTTTATATTACCTAGTTTTCAGACATCGTCGAGATATGTTCCGGTGAAGACACCTCGCTTTAATTAGCTTGAAGGGAACGGGAAAATCTGACAAAAAAATGGTGATTTGTGAATGAAATATTAGAAATTCCGTTAATTTTGAGGAATTTGATTTAATAGTGTATACTTATTTAGTTTGTATACAATTTTTTAAGATTGATATCGTTTTTAAAAAGGTATAATAATTCGTCAGTATGAATTTTAAATTTATTGGAAAGCCTTTGGCATTTGTTTTGTCGGCCTTTGTAGTAGCTACAATGCTCTATGGTTGTGGAGGTGCTAAGGGAGGATCAAGCAGTTCGAAGAAGACTTTGAGTAGTTCGAAGGGGGCTGCGAGTTCGAAAAAAGGAGGCCTTAAGTTTGGCAAATCGGCAAAAAACGCCCCAGAAATTGAGAATGGCGAAATTGTGGCTGCGGCTCGTAAGGGTTGGAATCAGCCTACTCCTTATGGTATGGTGTTGGTGCCAGCAGGTAGCTACATGATGGGTCAGGCAGATGAAGATGCATCCCGTTCGGGTATTAGCTTTAATAAGCGTGTGACTGTGGCGGCTTTCTACATGGATGATACAGAGATTACCAATAATGAGTATCGTCAATTCACTAATTCGTTGTTGAAAGACTCGGTTTCCGTATTAGGAGAGGATAAAATCATGACAGAATTCTATCCGGATACCACGGTATGGAAAAGCGATTTTACGTACCATAACGGTGACCCGATGTTGGAATATTATTTTTCGAGTCCTGCATTTGATCAATATCCGGTCGTGGGGGTTAGTTGGGACGCTGCGCGTTATTTCTGTCTTTGGCGTTCAAAAATGTTGAATGAATATCGTAGAAAGCAGGGTCAATACATTTTGCCTCGTTTTGAGTTACCATCGGAATCTGAGTGGGAGTGGGCTGCACGTGGTGGTCGCGCTTCAGCGAAGTATCCTTGGGGGAACCCGTATGTTGCGAATGCGAAGGGATGTTTGATGGCTAATTTTAAACCACACCGTGGGAATTACGATGCGGATGGATATGCTTACACGGCGCCTGCCAATGCGTTTGATCCCAATGATTTTGGTTTATATAATATGTCGGGTAACGTAGCGGAATGGTGTGTGGATGCCTATGCGGAGAATGCGTCGGCAGTTACTTGGGATTTGAATACGGTTAATATTGACGCAGACGAGCCGCGTAAAGTGGTTCGTGGGGGCTCTTGGAAGGATATTGCGTATTACTTGGAGACGGGTACGCGTGCTTATGAATTACAAAACAAAAAACGTTCTTACATCGGATTTCGTTCGATGATGCGTTATTTGGGACGTCCGGCAACAAAAAAATAGTTCAACAATCAAAGATTCAAATAAAATAAAATGAGCGGATTAGAAAAATCAATCAATGTAGTGGCGAGTTTTGGAGCTGCTGTCGTAATTATTGGTGCATTGTTTAAAATTGTACACTGGGAAGGTGCCAATGAAATGTTGATGGTCGGTATGTTTACCGAGGCTGCCATCTTTATCTTGTTTGGTGTCTTGTACATTCAAGCGAAACCCGAAAAATCATACGATTGGGAGAAGGTTTATCCAGAATTAGCGGGCGGTGAGCCTGCGGCACCACGTTCTGCAGGAAATGGTTTGGCTAATTTGGCGAACCAACCAGGTTTAGGCGCGGATGTGATTGAAAACTTGACAAAAAGTTTGAAGGGTTTGACGGAAACGGCTAATAGTCTTCAGGAGATTTCGAAAGCGACGGGTGCAGCCAATGAATTTGTGAATTCATTAAATGCTTCCTCACAATCGTTGGGATCTTTGAATAAGACGGTATCTGATGCAACAGCATCCTTGGGTAATATTTCGATTTCATCGACGGAGGCTGCGAAATATGCGCAACAATATGCGAAGGCAGGTGATCAATTAGCGGCTTTGAATGCTGTTTACGAGACTGAAATTCAGGAGTCAAGCAAGCATTTGAAGGCTATTAATGGTTATTATGGAAATGTGAATGCGACTGTGGAGCAAATTGCAGCGACATCGAAAGATGCGGAGCAGTTCAAAGCAGAATTAGCTAAGTTGAATGCCAATATTCAGGCATTAAATCAAGTGTATGGCAGCATGTTGACTGCTATGAAAGGATAATTATTGATTTTATTACAGCTTAGATAATATGGCTAGTTTAAAAGAAACACCCCGGCAGAAAATGATCGGGATGATGTATTTAGTACTGAC
>JBJTMZ010000210.1:0-4954 GCA_046073805.1 Aquirufa sp. | reverse complement strand
GGAGGATAAGAATGGGGATGGATATGCCGACCAAAGTACGCGTATCCTAAATCAATTCAACCAAGAAGTAACAGACGTTGCGGGTGGATTATTGGTTCGTAAAAAAGATGCCTTTGTGGCCATTGGACCCGATTTATGGCGTTTAGATAATACAAACAAGAAAGGGCTTTGGACAAATGCCAAATCCATCGCGACCGGTTTTGCCGTACATATTGGTTTTGGAGGACATGGCATGTCGAGTGTCATCGAAGGACCTGATGGAAAGATTTATTGGCAGATTGGAGACATTGGGGCCAATATCACGACAGTCGATGGACGTAATTTGCCAAACCCGAATTCAGGGGTTTTGGTACGTTCAAATCCCGATGGAACGGATTTTGAAATTGTGGCCTATGGTATACGCAATACCCATGAGTTCGCTTTCGATCATTATGGGAACATTATATCCTCGGATAACGATGGGGATCATCCAGGAGAAAGTGAGCGATTAGTGCATATTGTGGAGGGAGCGGATATTGGATGGCGGTCCAACTGGCAATACGGAAAATACACGGATCCCAAAAACAACTTATATAAGGTTTGGATGGATGAGAAGTTGTATTTACCGCGCTGGGAAGGGCAAGCGGCCTACATCATTCCTCCGATTCGTAATTACCACAATGGTCCGACGGGAATGGTATTTAATCCGGGAACGGCTTTAGGTAAAAAGTGGCAGAACAAGTTTTTCTTGGTGGAATTCGTGGGGAATGCGAACAATTCACACATTTGGGCATTTGATTTAAAACCGAAAGGAGCATCTTTCGACTTCAATTCAGAGGTAGATGTGGTACGCGGAATTTTACCGACTGGCATTCGTTTTGGCCCGGAAGGAGCGCTCTATGCAGCGGATTGGGTGAATGGTTGGGATGCGAAAAACTACGGCCGCGTTTGGAAATTGGATGTAACGCCTGATGCGAACGACTTGGCGGCAGAGCGCCAAAAAACCAAGGAATTAATCCAAATGGATTATTCCAAAGCGCCTTTGAATCAATTGAGCGAGTTGCTTTATTACGGCGACATGCGCGTTCGTCAAAAAGCACAATTTGAATTAGTTGAACGTGGAGAGACAAATGCCTTTGAGCAAGCCATAAATCAAAAGGAGAACCAATTGGCGCGCGTGCATGGGATTTGGGGCATTGGACAATTAGCAAGAAGTAAACCGGCTTTATCTGAAAAACTAGTAAGTCTTATCCAAGATACTGATCTGGAAATCCAAGCCCAAGCCATTAAAGTATTGGGAGATAACAAATACAAAGGAGCAGCAAAAGCGATCATTCCAAGATTAGCCTCATCATCCGCACGTGTTCAATTCTTTGCAGCGCAGGCATTGGGACGTATGGAAGAGGCGGAAGCAGTTAAGCCATTGTTGAAATTGGTGGAAGAGAATCGCGATCAAGATGTTTATTTACGTCATGCGGCGGTATTAGCCTTGAGTCGGATTGGTCAAGTTGAACCCATTGCAGCCTTGGCAACGTCATCGAATCGTTCCTTGCGTATTGCGGCGGTCTTGGTTTTACGTCGTTTGAAAAGTCCAGCAGTCGCACAATTCTTATATGATTCGGATGAATACATTGTCACAGAGGCAGCCCGTGCGATTCACGATGATGAGTCGATTCCAGCGGCTTTACCGGCATTGGCCAAAACATTGACGGTAAATAAATGGACATCGGAGCCTTTGATTCGTCGGGCGATCAATGCTTGTTTACGCGTGGGAACAGCGAAGGAAATTGATTATTTGGTTACTTATATTCAGCGCCAAGATATTCCGGATGCCTTGCGTGCGGAGGGAATTGCGACCTTGGGAACCTGGGGAAGCCCATCGGTTTTGGATCGTGTCGATGGAAGATACCGTGGGATTTTAGACCGTAAGGCATCCGATGTAGTGGATAAGGTTGCTGGAATCGTGCCGGCTTTCTTGAAAAGTAAGAATCCAGAAGTATTGTTCGCTACGGGTCAATTAATCGCGGAATTGGGAATTCAAAATGCAAAATCGGAGCAAACGCAATTATTCTTGAATCACCCAAGTCCGAAGGTACGTGCGGGTCAATTAAGTTCATTGACAGCATTAAATGATGTGAATCTCCCATTGCTTTTACAAAAGGGAATTGAGGATGTGGACAGAAATGTACGTGCACAGGCATTGGGATCTTTGGATAAAATTTCAATCCCGAAAGCTCAACTACCGGGAATCGTTAACCCAATTTTCGAGAAAGGAAGCTTACCGGAGCAACAGCAATTGCTACAAAGTATTGCCAAAATGCCGGTAGATAATACGCAAGAAGTATTGTCGGATTTGATTGAACGCATGGTAGCTAATAAATTACCAGCCGGCATTCGTTTGGATTTAATTGAGGCGGTTGAGGCGACTCAAGCTGAAAAGCTAGTCGCTAAATTAGATGCCTTAAAAACGAAAGGAACTTTAACGGATGAATACAAGGATGCCTTATATGGCGGTAATTTGCAATTGGGAAATGCCATTTTCTACCGCAATCAATCCGTGGAATGTATCCGTTGTCACAATGCCGGTGGTGAAGGTGGGGTAGTTGGCCCGTCCTTAAAGGGTATCGGAAGCCGACTGACACGTGAGCAAATCCTGCAAGCATTAATTGAGCCAAGTGCGCGAATCGCACCGGGCTATGGAATGATTTCATTGAAATTGACCGATGGACAGGAGGTAACCGGAACCGTCATTCAAGAAACCGACAGTGAAATTCAATTGAAAACGAGTGAAGCGGAACCTTTACGTATTGCCACGGCTCGAATCAAATCTCGCGAGAATTATCCATCGAGCATGCCGCCGATGGGAGGATTGATGAGCAAAAGAGAGATTCGGGATGTGGTGGAGTTTTTGGCTTCGTTGAAAAGCAAGTAAGAACTAAGAGTTAAGAACTAAGAACTAAGAGTTAAGAATTGATTATTATATAAATCTGAAAATTAGCTCTTAGTTCTTAGTTCTTAGTTCTCAACTATTTTCTATATTTGCAACATGCGTTTCGTAAAACTATTCTTTTTGTTTTTACCCATATTCCTTTTCACGACGATGGCGTCAGCGAAGGCGGTATTTGGTATCCAATCAGAATCAATTACCAAACAGCAAACAAAGTTTACTAAATCGGGCACAAAGGGCTTTGCGCTTGTCAATTTATTAATTGAGGAGACCGATAATAGTGAGGATGAAGACGATTCACATGAAGTTTCGTTTTTTCATTTACCACTTTCCAGTGAATTTACCTACCCACACGTGGGCGCAATTGCGGTTAGCAATGCGCAACTTACCTATTCGAAGGTAATCCACAATACAACTCCATTATTCATCCAATTCCGGAATATTAGGCTGTAGAAATTCCTTTTTTGAAAGAATTTTTTAAAAATGCCTAAACGAGTGGACGATGTCCCTATATTCTTATGCAACATAAATTTAATTTGCATGAAGTGATTCATGAATTGAAACACTTTTTGCCCGCACAAGCACCCTTAATGGACTTTGTGCATCACAACACATTACACGCTTTCCAAAACCTGACTTTTCATGAAGCCCTCGAAACGGCGCATGTCAAATTAGGTTATCAAGTGTATTTCCCCTTGGAAACGTTCCGAGATCTTCATAATTCAGGGCGTATTTCTGATGAAATGATTGATCGCATTTTGGAAGAAAAGAAAGGGAAAGAGAAAGAAATTTGGAAAGGTAAATTACTTTATGGCCAATACGATGCAATTGAACACGCCCGTGTCGGAGCCATGCGTGGTCAATGGAAGAAGCAATATAATCTCGATTTGGATTCGTTGGTTCATCCAACTTTATTCCGTCTCCTAGGTAGTTATTTAGATCAAGGTATCTCGATCTGGAACTTCCCGATAGATGATTTATCCTTTTTGGAAGCCATCCGAAAACTTGAGGAAAGTAGCTGGGTGAGTATTTTCAAAACCAAGACAACAAAATCGTTGTTGTTGAACACCAATACACGTATTGAAGATATTTTGGCGATTTTGGTTGGTAAAAATGAAGCTTATTACGAGCAATATTTATACGACCAACAGTTTGCACACCAAGGCTGGTCGGGCATGGTTTCAACCGTAGAAGATCTACCACAAACCTTGTTAGATCGTCGTCAAATTAAGTTGGAGGAACTCATTCTTTTGGAATTACTCCTTGAGCTAGATGCCTTAGATCATAAACTAGGGGCAGATTGGAAGCCTTTAGACCAGCATTTGACGGAAGATATTCCTCATCTTCACGATCCAATCGTTCGCACCGAACAAATGGAAGTTCTTGCCTTGTGGCAAGAGGCCTTTGAGTGGACCTACTATGATCAGGTGTTAAAAGGAATCCAAACAGAACGTGTTGAATACATTGCACCACATCAAAAATCGTTCCAAGGTTTATTTTGTATCGATGACCGCGAGTGTTCGTTCCGTCGGTATTTAGAGAATTTAGATCCGGCTTGCGCCACCTTTGGTACGCCAGGCTTCTTTAGTGTAGAGTTTTTCTTCCAAACAGTTGGAGGTAAATTTTCTGACAAACTTTTTCCTGCTCCCGTTACTCCCAAATATTTAATTAAGGAAATAGGAGAAGAAAAAAACCGGGAAACCGATTTACATTTCTCGAAACACAACCATAATTTTTACAGCGGTTGGTTATTCTCCCAGACGCTCGGATTTTGGTCGGCCGTCAAATTATTTATTAACCTATTCAAACCCTCGATGAGTCCGGCAACGGCATCTTCTTTGCGCCACATGGATAAATATTCTGGTTTGCAGGTTGATTTCGATGCCTTGAAGGCGGAAGAAAATGAACTGCAATTGGGATTCAAAGTGGAGGAGATGGCGAATCGGGTAGAGGCCCAACTGAAAAGCATCGGTTTGGTGGAAAACTTCGCACCGATTGTTTATGTTGTTGGCCATGGAGCCAGTTCAG
>JBJTMZ010000209.1:0-6560 GCA_046073805.1 Aquirufa sp. | reverse complement strand
TTCAAGCAAACCGACGCGGTCTTTTTTCTTAACGGATCCGGTAAGTTTGGCGATGCTAATGCCTAAGGCATCCGCGAATTTTTTCAGCCCTTGGTAATGTTGATCCGCCAAAATCTCCGTAGGGGCCATGATACAGGCTTGCGTCCCATTGTCGATGGCCAACAGCATGGAGATAAATGCCACAATGGTTTTACCCGAACCCACATCGCCTTGCAGTAATCGATTCATTTGTTTGCCCGATTTCATGTCTTGGAAGATTTCTCGGATTACTTTTTTCTTTGCACCCGTTAAATCGAAGGGCAGATGGTCTTGGTAAAACTTGGTCAGCAGTGCCGCAGACGAAAAAACTTGTCCGGGGAATTGTTCTTTACGGACCAAGTTCTGTTTGATAAGTCTTAATTGGTTGTAAAATAGTTCCTCAAATTTCAATCGACGTCTCGCCTGATGCAACCAATTTTCACTTTGTGGGTGGTGTATATGGTAGAGTGCCTCTTGCTTGGAAACTAGCCGAAATTGTTGAATAATTTCCATGGGCAAGGTTTCGCGAATATGCGAGAAAGCCATGCCCAAAAGGGTTCTTTGTAATCCGGCAATGACTTTACTATCGATGTATTTTTTACGAAGTTTTTCGGTCAGCGGGTAAACCGGTTGGAAGAATTTCTCGGAATGATTCGCTCCTTTGTAGACCTCCATTTCGGGGTGGGTCATTTGCATTTGCCCATTGAAGGAGGTTGGCTTACCATAAAATAGATAATCTACGCCGGTAACAAGCGATTTTTCGAGCCATTTGACACCTTGAAACCAAACCAATTCGATGCAACCTGTTGCGTCACAACATTCGGCTACGATGCGTTGTTTGGCCCCATTCCCTAATTTCTCTTTGTATCGAATGCGTCCGATAAACTGCGCATGCTCCAACTGATCATTGATTTCTGCAATGTTGTATATTTTTGTTCGATCCTCATAGCGAAAAGGGTAATACTGGATTAGGTCACCAAAGGTAAACAGCCCCAGCTCGGTTTGGAGTAGGCTGAGTCGGGCGGGAGTCATGCCGCGTAATTGCGAAAGATCCGAATCGAAAAAATGGCTCTGCGACATAGAACAAAAATTTTGTGAATTTAGGTATATTTACAAAAACTTAGCGCGTATCCTAAAATCCTTTATGTTGAATTTCGCTTTTTACCCTAAATCCATTTTAACCCTATTCATGTTGTGTATGGTTAATTTCGTTTATGGGCAAACGACGTCGGTGGTTTCGAATGATCCATGTAAAGATGTTTGGGTTACGGCAGATTCCAAAATCTTGATGTTTTCACCGGAGCCTGGTGAGGTAATTAAGCCGATTCTGGTTCCTGTCAATGGTTCCTTGAATCCATTAATTGAATGGACATGGACCCCCGCTTTAGGCATGGTGGATGCCAATGGAAATGATGGATCACGCCTATTGAAGCCTTATTTTGATGTTCGTAAACTAGGGGATTTGGGAGGGAATGCATTTACTACCACCTTTTTCATTACGGGTAGAGCTCCAAGTTTGGGGTGTAACACCTTCGCCATGATCGATGTCATTATTTTGGCACGAATCAAACCTTATGATGCGATTACGCCCAATGGGGATGATTTAAATGATTATTGGGCGATTGATAATATTTCATCCTACCCGGAGGCAACTATTACGGTAATAGACCGTTGGGGTATTCCTGTGTTTGAGGGTTCTGGCGAGACCTATGAGGAAAAGCCTTTCCGAGGTAAATATGGCGACAAAGCATTGCCTACGGGTGTGTACATGTATCGAATCAAACCGAATGCCGATTACCCCGAGGTTGTTGGTTCATTAACCATTATACGTTAGATGAAAAGTTTGTTGGACCAAAAATTTCAAGAAGACGGGTTTGTTATCACCAAGGTGGAAGACTTAATGAATTGGGCACGTGCGAGTTCATTGTGGCCGATGAGTTTTGGTCTAGCTTGTTGTGCCATTGAAATGATGCAAGCTTTTGCTTCGGGGTATGACTTGGATCGTTTTGGGGTTTTTCCCCGCCCTTCCCCGCGTCAATCGGATGTAATGATTGTTGCTGGAACGGTAACCTTTAAAATGGCCGATCGGATTCGCCGGCTCTATGAGCAAATGCCGGAACCGCGCTACGTGATTTCGATGGGCTCTTGTGCAAATTGCGGCGGTCCTTATTGGGAACATGGTTATCACGTGGTTAAAGGCGTGGATCGAATTATCCCGGTGGATGTATATGTGCCGGGTTGTCCACCTAGACCCGAAGCCTTAATTGGTGGGATTTTGAAATTGCAGGAGAAGATCAACCAAGAAACCTTGGTCGTACCTCAGCGTATTTTGGATGCTATCTCATAAAGTAAAATGATGGAACTGCTAGAAATCAAATCATTTATCGAACAAAAGCGGCATGTCAGTTTGGAGGCCAATGAAAAATTGACCCAGCTGACGGTTCCGGCGAACGAACTTGTTTCGATTTGTGATTTACTTTGGCGCGATCCCCAAACGTATTTCGACTCACTTTCCTGTGTCACGGCCATTGACCTCGGTCCCGAACTTGGCCAAATGGAAGTGATTTACACGCTTTATTCCATCCCTTTTCACGTGACTTTGCACCTCAAGGTGGTAATCGACCGAGAGAAGCCGGAAGTGCCAAGTGTGAGCGGGATTTGGAAAACGGCCGACTGGCATGAAAGGGAGGCCTTTGATTTGCTGGGGGTTCAGTTTGTTGGTCACCCGAATTTGACGCGGATATTGTTGCCGGCCGACTGGCAAGGTCATCCATTGCGGAAAGATTATGTCGAGCAGGAGCGCTACCATGGCATCAAAGTCAAGTACGAGTCATGAAAATAGCCGGATTTACATTTATTCGAAATGCGATTCAAAATGATTATCCGATCGTGGAGGCCATAACCTCGATTTTACCCATTTGTGATGAGTTTGTGGTGGCCGTTGGGCAGTCGGACGATGGAACTCTTGAATTGATCCAAGCCATTAATTCCGATAAAATTCGAATTATCGAGACGGTTTGGGACGAGAATGCACGCGAGGGAGGACGAGTTTTTTCCATGGAAACGAACAAGGCATACCAGGCTATTTCGAAGGATACTAATTGGGCTTTTTACATCCAGGGTGATGAGTGTGTGCATGAGGATGATTTGCCCAAGATTCGCCAAGCGATGGAGGAGTATGCCACAAATCCCCAAGTAGAGGGCTTGCTTTTTCATTACAAGCATTTTTATGGTTCCTATGATTATGTGGCGGTATCCAGACGCTGGTATCGTCGGGAGATTCGTGTCCTTAAATTTGATCCAACGGTTCAGTCCTACAAGGATGCTCAAGGGTTTCGTAAGGCGGGGAAAAAGATTCATGCCAAGTTAATTGATGCCTCCATTTACCATTACGGCTGGGTTAAACCTCCCCAAGGACTTAATAATAAGGTCCGGAATTTTACCCATTTTTACCGGGATGATGCTTGGATGGCGGAGCATGTGCCCGAAGATTATCAGTTTGATTATGAAAATGCCGAGCGCCTGACGCTGTTTGAGGGTACGCATCCCGCCGTAGCTCAAGGTCGTATCGCCCGCATGCAATGGCCTTTTCATTTTGACCCCAAGGTACTTCGCGCTAAGATGAGCTTCCGTCGGAAAGTCTTGCAACAAATCGAAGATTGGACGGGCTGGCGAATTGGTGAATATCGAAATTATAAGCTTTTGTAAGTGGATCAAATTCAAACCTTTCCTGCTCAAAAGGCTCCTGAAAAGCCCTATTTCTCCATTCTTATTCCGAGTTGGAACAATTTAGCCTTTCTGCAATTGTGTATTCGAAGTATTCGGACGCATAGCGTGGTGCCTTTTGAATTGATTGTGCATTTAAACGAGGGAAAGGATGGGTCCTTGCAATGGGTGAAAGATCAAGGCGATATAGCCTATTCTCATTCTGAAACCAATGTGGGTGTCTGCCATGCGATGAATGCCATGCGAACATTAGCCCGAGCCGATTATTTGTTGTATATCAACGATGATATGTATACGCTTCCGGGTTGGGATTTGCTTTTGAAACAAGAAATTGAGGCCTGTCCGAATGAATATTTTTTCATTTCCTCCACGATGATTGAACCGCGTGCGCAGAGTTCTTGTTCGATTGAGGCTAATTATGGGACAAGTATGTCCACCTTCGAGGAGGCACGCTTGTTGGCCGAATACCAATCTTTCGATAAACCGGATTGGCAAGGTGCGACCTGGCCTCCCAATGTGGTTCACAAAAAACTTTGGGATGAAGTTGGCGGATATAGCATAGAATTCACCCCAGGGATGTATTCGGATCCTGATTTCTCCATGAAGCTTTGGCAAGCTGGCGTACGTTTATTTAAGGGTTTAGGCCAAAGTCGGGTCTATCATTTCGGTTCGATTTCCGTGAAGCGGGTTAAGCAGAATCGTGGGTATTATCAGTTTATTCGTAAGTGGGGAATGACATCGAGCACCCTTTCGGAGTATTATTTACGTCGGGGAGAGCGCTTTGACGGCCCTTTGGTTCCACAAAATATTCCTTTGTGGGTTCGCCTCAAGAATTGGTATTACCGCATCAGTACAGCGCGAAAAACAATTTAAAGCAATAGGCAAATTTTCCGAAGGCGGATTTGCCTTTGTAGGCCAACATGTCATCGCGGTGTTTTAAAACAATTCGCACCCGATTGATACGATGCGTAATGCCATTTCCTTGACAAGCTAGGTAAAAATCTCTGAGTACTTGCTGTTCGGGCCCTGCTGGGCAACGGCTTTGTAGAAGATTTAGGCGAGCTAGAATTCGGCTATTTTTTTCTTCCCGACTCTTATAGGGCTTGGGTGCTTTTTTTAAGTTCGCCCCAATGGTATTACTTGCATGTTGGCGGTAATGAACCAAGGATTCAGGCAGGTATGCGATTCCATTGGCGCAAGTTGCCGCGAAGCCAATCAGGTAATCGTGCGTAACGAAATCGACGATCGGTAAGGCAAATTCAAGTAAATCACGTTTAAACAACATGCTGTGACCGGGTGCCCAGGCACCAAAAGTGTACATCATCGGACTGCTATAGGCGATTTGCCTTTTGATGTCGGACATTTTCTGTCCAATAAATTGGCCTGCATCATCTACCAAATCCGAATCGGCATAAACCAAGGATGCGTCCTTAATTGAATCTGCCAGTCGACTGATTTTGGAAGGAATCCAATAGTCATCCTGATCGGACAGGGCAATAAATTCGCCTTTTGCCAAGTTTATTCCCTTCTCGAATGTTTTACGATACCCCAGATTCGATTCATTTTGAATGATTTGTAGGCGCTTGTCTTTGTGGGCAAATGCCTGTAAAATGGGCCAAGTAGCATCCGACGAGGCGTCATCCACGCAGATAATCTCGAGGTGGGAATAGTCTTGGGCCAACAGGCTTTCCAGCTGAATCGCGAGAAATTTCTCGCCTTGGTAGCAGGCCATGACGATGGAAACGAGAGGAGAATCGGATGATGTAAGCAAATTGTTTCTGAAAATTGTCGTAATTTAAGCCAAATTTTGAAATAGATTCCTTGAAAACCTATTTACGTTTACTGTCTTATGCCGTTTCGATTCGAAAATATGTATTTCCATATTTCAGCTTTTCGTTGTTGGCCAGTTTGTTTGGAATCTTAAATTTCACTCTGTTAATACCCTTGTTGAACGTCTTGTTTAATCAAGCCTCAACGAATCAAGCAGCGCTGTATCGTGTCATGCCGGAATTCTCCTTGAGTCCGAGCTATTTTTCCTTTTTGTTCAACCATTATTTTTATGGCGCCTTGGAGGCGTATGGACGATTGGGAGCCTTGCAATATGCCTGTGCGGCCATCATGATATCGGTTGTTTTGGCAAATATTTTTCGCTATTTGTCGCAGCGGGTTTTAAAGACGGTGGAGGCGGATATGATTGCGTCATTGCGTCAGGCAGTATTTGCGCGCGCGATTCGATTAGATTTAAGTTATTTCTCGGAGCAGCGAAAGGGGAATTTGATGTCGCGCTTGACGACGGATGTTCAAGAGGTTGAGAATAGTATCGGTAGGGCCTTTACGGCGACCTTCAAGGAGATATTCACCTTGATTATGTTTTTTGTGTTTCTGGCGAGCATGTCCGGGAAATTAACCTTGTTTTCGTTGATTATTCTGCCTCTTTCTGGTGGGGTCATCGCGACAATAACACGTCGTTTGCGTCGCGCAGCGGGGGAGGTTCAACAGCATTTGAGTGGTTTGATAAGTCTGCTGGATGAGACCTTTGGTGCGATGCGGGTAGTGAAGGCTTTTCGAGCGGAGAAGGTGATGGATGCGCGTTTTCAGGAGGGGAATGATCGCTATCGGAATTCCTTATTGAAAATGGTTTTTCGGCAGGAATTGACTTCACCGGTATCGGAGAGTTTGGGGGTTTTGGTCGTGACGGGGATTCTATTGTATGGTGGAAGTTTGGTCATAGCTGGGGATGGGGAATTGAGTGCATCTACGTTCATTGCCTTCATTGCAACTTTTTCACAGGTCATGCGGCCGGCTAAGGCCATCGC
>JBJTMZ010000208.1:0-15297 GCA_046073805.1 Aquirufa sp. | reverse complement strand
GCTAATGCAATGGCAAAAAGAACAATTAGAATTAAACCGGCAGAAATTCCACCTGATTTTTTTTCAGTTGCAGCTGGCTTAGCAGCTGGCTTTGGTTGTTGTGTACTCATTAGTTTGGTAATTTGGGGTTAAAGAATTATTTTTTTGTTAATAAAACTTGTTGAAAAATGCGGGAGTAGTTTTCATAGGTTTTAGCTCCACTGCTTTTTTCGGTAAAGGCAAAAGTAATAGAAATCTCAATTAATTTGCACAAGTCGATTTGACTGCATGATTGAATTTCTTCCGCAGTCAAACTACGCTATTGTATTATCTTGATATTTTATCCAAAAATCCCCCCTTTATTAGGTACTTTTTTGAGAATTATTTTTTTAAAAAATTTTGAAAAAAAATTAAATTAAACCTATTTACACGCCTTAAAGTACCAAAATACCGTACATTTGTTTGGTAAAAATCGAATTGATGGATTCTCCTTTCAGCCCCAAAGGCCCACGCGCAGCCACACGAAAAAATGATAGCCAACCGCTCAAAGACGCGATTGATGGCCTTTTGCGCGTGTACAAACTCCAAAATCAATTCGACGAAACTTCCGTAGAAGCCAATTGGGAAGAAATTATGGGGAAACCCATTGCCGCCAGGACCCAACAAGTCTATGCAAAAAACCAAAAGCTCTACCTGAAAATCGACTCAGCTCCCCTGAAAAAGGAACTAATCATGGCCAAGCAAAAGATGATCGAACTGATCAACAAACACGCCGGCAAAAACATTATCGATGAAGTAATCTTCCTCTAAACCTCCTTAATCGGCTTGTGAAGATCCATGAGTAAACTGACCCAAACCCATAACAACGGTAGAATCATCAGCGCATACCGATTGATATAGGCCTCCCGCAAATAGGCCGGAAATAAATCCGTTGGAGAAAAACTTGATACCAACATCGTCACAATAAACAACACCCAACGCCCGCGCGTTTTCTCCCCTAACACAAACCAAATACCCACACCCGGAAATGCCATGATCAACGTAGGCGACTCCGTACCCGTGCTGGCCAACATCAGGTAAATCAAAACCAAGGCCATCAAACGCAGCTGAAAATCCACCTGAAACCATTTTTTCGGTTGAAAATACACCCAAGCCGAAAGCAATAGCGAAGGAATCAAAAACCACAGATTGGATAAATTTCCATCACCCGTAATCCTACGAAACATTCCCATCACGCAAACATCTGTACGTAAATTCCGAATATCTACATTTAAGGTATTCTTATGCGCCAAAACGGCCATCCACTCTTGATAACATTGCCAGGTGTAATCAACCCCTCCGAACAGAAAAGGAAAGATAAACACGACGATTAACCAAAACACCAAATAGCCGGCATAGCGCCAACGCTCCCTCGTAAAGAAGAAAAATGCCAAACCCACGATTCCATAAAACTTAATGAAGATGCCCAATGCAATCAATAAGGCCGACCAACCCAGTTTTCCCCGCTGCATCATTATATAACTCCACAGTATCATCGCCACACACAAGGCATGAAATTGTGTATTTAACAAGGCCGTGATCGTTGAATTCAAAATAATCCAAAGGATAACCGCGCGCTTCATCCGATCCATGGGCAAATTCCAAACGGCCCAACATAACATTCCTGTATTCAAACCATTCCAAACAACCACACTCCAACCCAACGGCAAATAGGCAAAAGGCGCCATCAAAATGGCAAAAACCGGACCATAGAGATACAAATCAAAATATTCCTTCGGATACAATTCATATAAATGCATCCCCTGCACAAAATGCGAGTAGCTAGTCCGGAAAATTTGAAAATTATGAATGTGCGAATGAACCTCCGAAAGCGAATATTGCTTCCAACCCGTAAATATCCCTACCACGAGCCAAATGCCCATCAAGACATTCAGCCGAGCATACCAAGGGCTACGATTTTCCAATTTGTCCGACATAGTCATCCATTGTGGTAAAGTCGCCTAGATTTTCCGACTTCAACCATTGTATATATTGTTCCATTTTTACCAAAAGTCCCCCGTCGTGACCACGCTTCACATGCGCCGGCAAAGGATAAGCATCCAAATTCGTAAATTCCCAAGGATGAAAATACAAATTCAAAAAACCATTCCGGCTAGATGAACGAGTTAGCCAACGATAAACAAAGGCAGGAAAGTTCTTAAAGGCCAACCAAAACAAAGGAATTCGAAAAGCAGGCGTTACTGAGGCCGGAACCTGCCAAAGCCCCTTTTCATAATAAGGCTTCATCGGCTTGTCACGATGATCGTAGCGTCCCGGAATCCAGGTGGGGTTTAAGGAGGAATGATAGCTGTAGCCCGCCTTTACAATCTCCTCTTCCGGCACATATTGCATGCGCGCCATCCGAAAACCTTGAATGGGTTTACCACTTAATTGCTCCAATAAATCTTTGGAAGCTTTCAAATCCGTTTTCGGATCAAATTGCCCATGGTAATAGCCATGTGACGCCAAGGCATGTCGGGGATGTAATTGCTTTATCCATTCCGCATTCGCCTCCGCATATACTCCTGTACAAAATATCGTCACCGGAATCTCATAGCGATCCATCAATTCCATAAATGCCTGAACCCCTTTTCGGGAAACGGCTAATTGCTCCTCCAATGGCAATTCGTAGCCATACTCCGTTGGAATATCACACTCTTCCACATCCAAAGTAATCATGATTTGTGGTCGCATGGCTTAAATGAGTCGGCGAATTAAAATCGAAGTAAAATTGATCAGCTCAGTCAGTATCGTTTTCAATTTCATACTTGAAAACTGAATCCCCTCCCGCAACTGCACATAAATCCATTCAAAACGAATATCTTTTGAACGGCTCACGAGCACTAGGAATTCCATGTCGAACAAAAATGCAGATATCTGCGTCTGTAAAAACAATGCTTTCCCCTTCTGATTAAATCCCTTGAGTCCCGATTGTGTATCTTTTACTTTCAGTCGAGGAAAAAATAAGTAATTCATCAACTTCAGACTCAAGGAAAAAATCTTTCTCCGAAGTGGCAAAGAATCATAATATTGTTCATCGCGCACTCCCACGACCACATCAGCCTTCCCCGTAGCTAAACGACGATACATCTCGAGCGCATTTTCCAACTGATACGGATAATCAGCATCTGTGTAAATAATCAGATCTCCTTGGGTTTGTTTAACGGCTTCACGAAGTGCAGCACCTTTACCCACGTTTTTAACTAAGGGAAGGTAAATGAAATTCCCAATTCCAGCCCTCAATATCGCAAGATCTGAATCACTAATTCCCTGAGAACTGCCATCATTAACAAGATAAACAGAGACCTCTAAATCCGTAGGAAGCAATTGACGAAATGCCTGATAATAATGTAGCAAATCCTCTGCCCAACCCGAATGCGGATTGTAACAAGGATGAACAAGATCTAATGTCAGGGTTTTAGCCAAAGCGATTTTTTTACAATATTACGAAATTCCACGCTTTCCTTTGCCGAAAAAAAAAGACATATTTGTGCCCATTACCCGAATATTCGACATGCAAATCCCAAAACTTCTCCAAAAAGCTGACCGAGTAGCTATCGTTTCACCGGCCTCTCCGCCGAGTTCCGACCAATGGAAAAAAGGAATAGAGGTTTTGGAATCTTGGGGATTGGAAGTCGTTCGTTCCGATAATTATTTGGCCAAACACTTCGGATTGGCGGGGACAGATACCCAACGTTGCTCGGACATGCAGCAAATGTTATCTGACCCAACAATCAAAGCCATTTTCCCCTTACGTGGTGGCTATGGAAGCAGTCGGTTTATCGACCAACTGAATTTTGATTTGTATCAACAAAACCCCAAATGGATCGTTGGTTTTTCCGATATAACTGCCCTTTTATGCCACAGCGATGCGTTGCAAATCGCTAGCGTTCATGGGCCAATGCCGAATAATTTCTGCCAAAAAGGTGGAGAAGATGCATTAAATGCGTTACAAAAATTGCTTTTTCACGGGCTTACGGCCATAGACGTTCCTACTCACCCACTGAATCGCTCAGGAGAAAGCGAGGCAGAAATCATTGGAGGCAACCTATCCCTTTTAGCGCACCTCATCGGTTCCGAAAGTTTTCCAAATCCCATTGGAAAAATTCTACTCATTGAGGAAGTTGGCGAGCGCCTTTATCATGTCGACCGCATGTTGGTCCAATTAAAACGCGCCGGCTATTTCTCCCAATTAAATGGCCTCATAATCGGCGGTTTCACCGATTGTACCGAAGCCAAACTTGAAATAGGAAAAACGGTAGCGGAATTAGTGCTTGAACATTGTGCAGGAGGTGATTTTCCGATTTGTTTCGATTTCCCTGCAGGTCACATTCCAAATAATTTCCCGCTTCCTTTTGGAACAAAAATCAAGTTCTTGGTTAATTCTGAAATTGTCCAAGTAAATGGACAGATTTAAGCGACATCCCTCCAACAAAGTGCTAGTTTTGGTTAAAAAAAACCATGTTAGCAAAAACCTATGGATGCTCCATTTTTGGAGTCCAAGCTTCGCTCATTACCATTGAAACTCAAGTTGGCCAAGGAAGCAAATGCCACTTGGTAGGTCTACCCGATTCCACCATTAAGGAGGCCATCCTCCGTGTGGAATCTTCCATTAAACAGATGGGCTGTTTTTTCCCTCGACGAAAAGTCATCATCAATTTGGCACCTGCCAATGTCCGTAAAGAGGGTTCAGCCTATGACCTGCCCATTGCCCTTTCCGTCATCCAAGCCTCGGAGCAAGTGCACATGCCCGCATTGGACCAGTTTGTGATCATGGGAGAACTCGCGTTGGATGGAATTCTGCGGCCCATCAAGGGAGCCCTGCCCATCGCACTCGAAGCCCGAAAAAATGGGATTCAAAAAATCATCCTTCCCAAATCCAATGCACATGAAGCTGCCTTCGTGGAGGGAATAAGTGTATTTGGCATGGAAAGCCTTTCCGAAACCGTTCAGTTTTTACGTGGGAAGACAATTCACCGAGCCATCACAATGGAAAATCCATTTAATCCCAAGCCCAAGAGTTCCTTAGATTTCGATCAGGTACAAGGACAACTCATGGCCAAACGCGCCTTCGAAATTGCGGCGGCTGGTGCTCATAATTTACTGCTGATCGGTCCCCCAGGCGCCGGAAAAACCATGTTGGCCAAACGCTTCCCAAGCATCCTTCCACCGCTCCTGCTGGAAGAGGCGATGGAAACAACGATTGTCCATTCAATAGCTGGAAAAATCCCGGACCAACACGCTTTGTTGTCCCAACGGCCCTATCGCGCGCCACATCATAGCATTTCATCTACAGCCTTAATCGGTGGTGGATCCAACCCTCAACCGGGGGAAATTACGTTGGCACATAACGGTGTCTTATTTTTAGATGAATTACCTGAATTTTCGAAACATGCGCTCGAGGTGATGCGGCAACCCTTGGAGGATCGAAATGTCTTTATATCAAGAGCGCGCTATGCAGTGGAATTCCCGGCCAATTTCATGCTCATTGCGAGCATGAACCCCTGCCCCTGTGGCTATTACAATCACCCAGAAAAAGACTGTACTTGTGGAGCTGAGGTAGTAAAACGCTATTTAAATAAGATATCCGGACCGCTTTTGGACCGAATCGATTTACATGTAGAAGTGCTTCCTGTACCCTTTGAGGAACTTCATGAACAAAAAGCGAATGAGAAAAGTGAAGCAATTTTACATCGAGTCCAAAAAGCGCGCGAAATGCAATTTCTTCGATTTGGCAAAAAAAATCATGCCACAAATGCCTTAATGGATGGCCCTAATACTAAGCGATATTGCCAATTGGACCACGAAGCAGAACAACTGTTAAAAAGAGCGATGCACCGACTTTCCCTTTCAGCCAGAGCCTACGATCGCATCCGTAAAGTCGCCAGAACGATCGCCGATTTAGCGCAATCCGAGACAATCAAAATCGAACATTTAACAGAAGCGATCGCCTACCGAAGTTTAGATAGGGAAAATTGGGGAGGATGATGTATTTTTGGAAAAAGAACGCCTATGAAACTCCGAATCCTCCTCTTGCTTTTCTGTCTAATTAGCCTTCGCAGCTTAGCCCAAAACCCATCTTTTAAACCGATGGAGGGATTTGACACCATTTTGGCACGAGCTAAAAAAGAGCAAAAACCCATCTTTTTCGAAGTCTTCTTGCCCAATTGCACGCATTGCATGGCCTATGACGTGACACTCAAAAATGCTAAGATCAAGCAGTTTTTAGATAAAAATGTGTTGGCTTACCAACTGGATATTAGCAAAAGGGAAAACGGACTTTTTCTACGAAAACAAAAAATATATATCCCCTCCACCCCCAGCTTCGTCATGCTCGGACCCGATGGAAAAACCTGGGATGTTCAAACGATGGGAGATGAATTGAATTCAGTTGAAGGGATTTTGAATACCCTGAACCGAGCACTTAACCCGAATAAAAGGGATGAGGCGATTTTACGAAAATACCAACAAGGGGCTAGGGAGTTTGATGAGATGATTGGATTAGCCAGTTTTACACGGATGACTTTGGATACGGTTCAAAACATCGAAATCGTCCAACAAATCACGGAGGCACTACCAAAGGATAAATACGAATCTGAACTTGGATTTTTACTCATCCGCAAGGTGATGCTGGACAACAACAATCCGTTGTTTGAATACTTTATCAATAACTTGGCTGCCTACCGCAAATCTACTGACTCGATCACCGTGAGAGCTGCGGCTGAAAACACACTCATGTCAACCCTGTTTTCCAGTCGGGCACGTAAATTCTCCCCCGAGCGCATCGCAGGAATTAAAGACGGATTAAAGAAAATAGGACTTTCGGATGCACAAATAGCCAATCGGAGCATTGTTCTTGAGGTCCTCATTGACCTCGACAAGGACCAAATCGAAACTGCGACAAATCGCATCAAATCCTATTATGGTGGGAAAGCCATACCCGAAAAAGAGAAGGAATTTTGGTGCAAATGGTTAAGTCGAAAACTGGACCCCAAAAATCCTTGTCCATTGAATTAATCTTACTTGGATAAGTGTATAAATTCAAGTAATTTTCAACTATACATCCCTGTTTAACCAATTTTCTATGAAGAAACTGATACTCTTTTGCCTAAGTGTAACAACCCTTTTAGGATTTTCGAGTTCCATTCCATTGGTTGGAGAAGAAAGCTTAGAATCTGTATTTAAGCGAATCAAAGAAGAAGTCGATTCAAATTCCCAAGCCTACAAAAGCCTTGGAACAGCTTGTTCAACAATTGGACATCGATTAACAGGAAGTTCAAATGGGAAAAAAGCGGAGGAATTTGCCTTTCAATTATTTAAAAAATACGGATTTCGCGACACCAAATACCAAGGTTTTCAGGTAGAGGCTTGGGCACGCGACACGGTAACCTTATCGGTTGCTCCTCCCAAATCGGATGACTTCAGAGAAATACCGGTCGTTTCCTTGGCGCTTACGCCGGTGGAGTCGAAGTTACAAGGGACAATTGTGGATTGCGGGAATGGATTAGACACTGATTTTGAAGCGAAAAAAGAACTCGTGCGCGGCAAGGTTGTCCTGGCCAACATTGGTCTGGTAAATGCCCCAGCCGGAACTAAAAATCTACACCGTTCGGAAAAAACCGCATTGGCCATCAAATATGGCGCCAGCGGAGTTATTTTTGTTAATACCGTAAAAGGACAAGTGTTACTAACAGGAACCGCCTCAGTGACCGGTAACCTAATTTCAATTCCGGCCGTGTGTATTTCCTGGGAAAGCGGATCCGAAATCCGAAAATGGCTCGTAGATCAGCCTGGACTTCTGGGCATGATTGAAATGCATAATGTGAGCCAGCCCATCAAAGCACGAAATGTGGTAGCAACGCTCCCAGGAGATAGTCGCCAATTACGTCACGAAAAAATTATCATTGGAGGGCACTTAGACTCTTGGGATTTAGCCACAGGAGCCATAGATAATGGCATCGGTTCATTTTCAGTCATTGATATTGCGAGAACCTTTAAAGCGCTTGGTTTAAAGTGTAAGCGCACCATTGAATTTGTCGCCTTCATGGGCGAAGAGGAAGGCTTACTCGGTTCCAAAGCTTACATCGAACGTGCCAAAAAAACAGGGGATATCGACAACATTGTCTACATGATAAACTTGGATATGGTCAATGATGTGCATGGTTTCAATGCGGGTGGTCGCGATGAAATGATGTCGCTTCTAAAAGAAATTGGTGATAAGATCAAATCCATCGACCCAAGCTTTGCCAATAAACTTGAAAATTCGGCCGGCCTTCACTCCGATCACCAAGTTTTCCTCATGGAAGGAATTCCTGCGGCAGACCCTTTAGGTAAGTTGCCGAGAAATGTGTTGGATTGTTACCATGCCAACTGCGATGATTTCTCGTTGGTGAACAAAAAAGAAATGGAAAATAGTGTCAAATATACATCGATGCTATTATACGCGTTGGGCAATGCGAACTCCATTCCTGCAAAGAAATTAGACTTTTATTCTACGCGCGATTTCTTCATTAAACAAAACTTACGTCACGAATTAGAATTAGGCAACGAATGGCGCTGGGGAAGTAATTAAAATCTCCCCAATTTGATTATTTTTGTAACACGATTGATATTTACAAACCTTTATGAATTCGACAAATCCTTCATTTTACGAGCACGACATGGAAATGATCCCAGAAAACACCTTCAAATCAATTATTAAAGTAGTCGGTATCGGTGGCGGTGGATCCAATGCCGTGAAGCACATGCAGGAAATGGAAATCAAAGGGGCGGATTTGGTGATTTGTAATACCGACTCGCAAGCGTTAGCTTCCAATCCGGTTACGACGAAAATCAAATTAGGCCAACAAGGTCTTGGAGCAGGAACGGATCCTGAAGTGGGTCGTTTGGCCGCTTTAGAGAGTCGGGAAAAAATCCTAAATGTCTTATCCAATGAAACCCAAATGGTGTTTATCACCGCGGGGATGGGCGGTGGAACCGGAACAGGTGCCGCACCGGTTATTGCAGAAATTGCCCGTGAAAAAAACCTATTGACGGTAGCTGTGGTAACCGCACCTTACAACTGGGAAGGACGCGATAAAATTCAATATGCCTTGAATGGCGTGGAATCCTTAAAGAGATATTGTGACACGGTGATCGTGGTCATGAACGATAAATTAGCTGAACATTACGAGAATCTACCGATGTCGGATGCCTTCTCAAAGGCAGACGATGTGTTAGCCAAAGCGGTTAAATCGGTTGTTGATGTAATTGCAAAGCCGGGAGATATCAATACCGACTTCATGGATGTGAAGAAGGTATTAACCAACGCCGGAAAAGCGATGATGAGCTCAGCGCATGGAGATGGGGAAGATCGGGCACACGATGCCATTGCCGAAGCATTAACCTCCCCGCTTTTAAACTCACAACAAATCAAAGGTGCCAAGCGTATCTTGGTAACCGTTTCGACGGCCAGTGCACATCCTTTGTTGATGAAAGAACAAAATATCATTATCAATTACCTGAATAGCCGTATCCACAAACAAGCCGATATGGTTAAGTTCGGTTTCTCGACAGATGAGGAATTAGGTCAAAGTTTATACTTAACCGTGATTGCGGCTGGATTCGAACACGAAGGCGATGAGTTTGGTGGCTATTTTGAAACCTCCGATTCAAGCTATGAGGTAGCAGATGATTTGGGTCAGCGGGAGTTTACTCCGGGTAGTACCATTACGTTAGATACGGAATCAGGCAACAACCCGATGAGCGAAGAAGAACGCTTCAATTACCTGGTAGATCTTTATGCGAATGGTGGACCTAGCGAAACGGAATTTGAGGTACCAACGTACCGCCGTAATGCTGTGAAATTGTATGCCTTGGATCGTTTACCTGAAGATGAATGGGTAACGTCTGACTTATACTAGTTCGATCGCACTTGTGCGATAGTTTCCCGAATTAAATCTTCACTCGAATAAGCAATTTCAAATTCCGATACTTCGGCTAAACCACCCATGGATATCCCCGTGCGGCGATAAACCATGGCAGAATCGCGCAGCGTTTTCGCACTCGTATGCACAGCATCTATGCCGATGTCCAGAAAATGCCGACAGTTTTGCGGATTAACCCCACTGCCTGCCATGATCTCAATGCGGCCATCCGCTTGTATAACTAAATCGGCAATATTATCAATGCCATCAATCGCCTTGTCGCGCATCCCCGAAGTCAAAATGCGACTAAATCCAAGCTGAATTAATTGTTCTAAAACATGGTCGGGCTCCCGGCTCACATCAATCGCTCGGTGAAAGGTCAAAGACAAATCGCCTACCTCATCTCGGAGCTCATGCAAAAAATCTACATCTAAATCTCCATTAGGCAGCAAAGCCCCAACGACCAAGCCATGAACCCCAGATAGCTTAAGTTCCCTCGCATCGTAAATCAGGTTTTGCTTTTCAAAATCATCATAACAAAAATCGCCACCACGTGATCGGAGCATCGCATGCACTTCAAGATTCGTATTGGCAAGTACCGCTTTGACCAATCCGATGGAAGGCGTACATCCGCCATCGTGGGGAGAGGAACATAGTTCCACACGATCCGCCCCTGCCCGATCCGCGGCGATGCACGATTCAAGTGAATAAGCACAAACTTCAACAGCAACCCTTGATTTTCTTCCCATAAAAATAGGCCCAAATGAGCCGATAAATAGCTTTTTTGATAATTAACGAAAATTTAAGAAATAAATCTTTTATAAATATTATTTTATTTTACTTTTGCACACAGATCAAAATGAAATAATAAAATTTCCTAAAATATGTATTGGACACTAGAACTTGCCTCCTATTTGGAAGATGCGCCCTGGCCAGCATCAAAAGATGAATTAATTGACTTCGCCATCCGTACCGGATCCCCCTTAGAAGTTGTTGAAAACTTACAAGAATTAGAAGACGATGGACAACCCTTCGAAAGCATCGAAGAAATTTGGCCAGACTATCCGACCAAAGACGACTTCTTCTTTAACGAAGACGAATATTAAAATCAAGAGGCGAAAGCCTCTTTTTTTATGGCCTTGATGGACTCACTAACTTCTTGATTCCGCAAACCAATTCCCCAGCGACGCATCAGCACATCATCCCATGAAATAGCCATTTCATGGTTTTTTAAATAGTCAATCTCCGATTCCAAATAAGGCAAATCCGAATGTATCCGTTTAGGTTCTTCGGCCAACAATCGAATAGCATTCGAACCATACGTCTCCCAAAGATGGGTTTGTATATCCGCGGCCAACTTCCATTTTTCAGCTAGCTGCTCAAAGGCAGGACGCAACGATTCGTCACCACCCGATAAACGGAAATCCGCGGTTAAACAAGGTTTAGGAACTTGATGAAAAACCTCCCGCTCCAAAACATCCATGGTATCCAAGGCCATCACACGATATGTGGTCCATTTTCCACCCATGATGCTCACCAATTTACTCCGACCATCCACCTCTACCTCATGATCGCGCACCAAGGATTTCGTATCCGATGAAAGCGCCTGTTCGAGAGCCACTTGCAACAGAGGCCTTTGGCCAACGAAGGTAGCCGAAACATCTGCGCGAGACGCCTTGCCCGTCGCATACCGATTAAAATAATCCAGCAAGTAATCGATTTCCTCCGATAAAATAGGGGGATCTTCTCGAAGCTCATCAGGCTCGTCGGTCGTTCCTACCAAAACATAATCACGCCAAGGAATCACAAAAATCACTCTTCCATCGTCCGTTTTTGGAATTAGCAAGGCCGTTTTCCCAGGCCAAAAAGAAGCAGGTAAAACAATGTGTGCTCCCCGACTCACCTTCATGCGAGGTCGTAATTTAGGGTTGGCCAGGTTCCGAATCGCATCCGTGAATGGACCCGTCGCATTGACGACAGCCTTTACTTGAACCTGATGCGATTTGCCGGATATTAGATCTTGGAAACAAACTTCCTTGATTTTTAGACTCTTTGGCGAATGAACAAACTGGGTTAATTCGGCATAATTCAATACACATGCCCCAGCCGATTCCGCAGATTGTAAAATCGCTAAAGCATATCGGGCATCATTCAGTTGGCCATCATAATACAAGACACCCCCACGAACATGGTTCAAGGAAATCGCCGGAGTCAATTCCCGCATTTGTTGGGGACCTAAACCCCGACTAGGCTCTAAATTGGTATGACCCGCAATACGATCATACATCCACATCCCAATCCGATAGTATATCCGATCAAACCAAGAATAACAAGGGGTCAATAATGCGAGTGGATGCGCTAAATAAGGTGCATTCTGTAACAAAATTCGACGCTCGTGCAGCGCCTTGTACACCATCTTAAATTGTTGCCAATCAAGTTTTTTGACGGCCTGTTCCAAATACCTGACACCCCCGTGAACTAATTTCGTCGACTTCGATGAAGTCTGGGAAGCAAAATCTCCTTTCTCAATTAACAAAACCCGATACCCCCGCAATGTAGCATCCAAGGCTACACCAGCACCCGACGCGCCACCACCAATTATGCACAAATCAAATGAGTCATTTAATTTATTTAATTGATCCGCACGATTAAAAGCCATTTGATTAACAGGTTTATTATTAACAAAGTACGATTTACTTCGATTTACTCGACAAATTCGAAAATAAAACGCAAAAGATTCATTTAAAATTGATAAAAATAGAAGAGATTTTATAATTTTGCAGTCCTTTGGCTCCTAACATAAATGAGTCAGAGCATCAAAGCAATTTAATTTTATGGCAAAGAAGAAAGAAGTTACCGAATCCATTGAAATCATTGAAAGCCCAGAGGCTCTTCAACAAGAATTAACGAAAGTCACTGGATTTTTTGACCAAAATAAATCAACCGTTATTGGCGCAGCTGTCGCTGTTGTTGTCGTTATCGTAGGCTATTTCGGTTTCCAATGGTACCAAAATAACCAAGATGCGGAAGGCGAAAAGAAATTGTACAAAGCTGTTTATGCATTTGAATCAGACTCTTTAGCTGCAGCTTCCAAAGATTTAGCGAAAGTAGCGGATGAATTTGGCGGAAATACGCAAAATTTGGCCGACTTATACCTTGGAATTACTTTATTAAAGCAAGGTAAATACGACAATGCCATTGAGAAATTGAAAAACTTCAGCAGCGGTGATTTATTAGTTCAAGCACGTGCTTATTCATTAATCGGCGATGCGTATTCAGAAAAGAAATCATACGCGGAAGCGATTGAATACTATTCAAAAGCTGCGGATTACAAAGCGAATAAATTCTTTTCACCAGGTTATTTGTTGAAGTTGGCAAATGCTTACGAAGCAAACAAACAGACAAAAGAAGCTTTGGACACCTATACAGCGATCACGGAGAAATACCCAGAATCGTCCGAGGCAATTCCAGCGAAGAAATACAAAGCGCTATTGGAAAGCTCTATCTCTGAATAATAGCCATTAACATTATGTCAGGAGGGGATAAGAGCAAACGCTTTTATCCCTTCTTGTTTTAGCCCCCATTGCCATGTCATCTGCCTTAAAAAACCTAAGTGAATTTAGCACGCAAAACCTTCCAGATATCTCGAAGAAACAATTTGCCATCGTCGTATCTGAGTGGAATACAGACGTAACGAATGCGTTGTACACGGGCGCTTATGATACGCTGTTGAAGTATGGCGCATCAGAATCAAATATCAAAAGTGTTCAAGTTCCTGGAAGTTTTGAACTGAGTCTAGGAGCTCAGAAAATGGCAGAGAAATCAGAGATCGATGCGGTCATCTGCTTGGGATGTGTGATTCAAGGTGAAACACGTCACTTCGATTTCATTTGTCAGGCCGTAGCTGATGGAATCACAAATGTCAGCTTAAAATATAATAAACCCGTCATATTTGGCGTATTAACGCCAAACACCCAAGAACAAGCGATGGATCGTGCGGGTGGTAAACACGGGAACAAAGGTGACGAGGCGGCGATAACCGCGATTAAAATGTTAGCAATTAATTAAGATATACTATGATGCAAGTTTGGAAATTTGGCGGAACGTCCGTAGGAAAGCCCGAGCGAATGCGCTCCATTCGTCAATTAATTACAGAAGACGGGAAACCCAAAATTGTTGTTCTATCAGCCTTGTCTGGTAGCACCAATGCTTTACTATCGATTTCAGAATCATTAATCGCAAAAAATCAGCAAGAAGCCAAAACAAAAGCGGCTGAATTGCGTGCGCACTACGATGCCTTTTTAACCGAACTATACCAAACTCCTGCGGGTTTGGGGAAAGGTCAATCCATCGTTGAAAAGGAATTTGCCTTCATCGATAGCTTGATTGCTACCGTTCCCTATACGGTCAAAGAAGAAAAAGAGATGGTTGCCTTGGGCGAATTACTTTCAACCCAGATTTTCGAGGCGTATTTACAAGAAGAAGGCGTTAATTCCACGCTATTGCCTGCCTTGGATTTCATGGTGATTGATGAGGATAATGAGCCGGTGATGGCTGAAATTGAGGCAAAGTTGGCGAAAACCATTGCCCCCGTGAAAGACAAGCAAATCTTCATCACGCAGGGTTTCATCTGCCGTAACCCTGCAGGCGAAGTAGATAACCTGAAACGTGGGGGGTCCGACTATACCGCATCGCTAATCGGGGGAGCTATCCAAGCCGAAGAAATTCAAATCTGGACGGACATCGATGGTATGCACAACAATGATCCGCGCATCGTGAAAAACACATTCCCTATTCGGGAATTATCTTTCGCAGAAGCCGCAGAGTTAGCTTATTTCGGTGCTAAAATCTTGCACCCAAGCACGATTACGCCGGCCAAAATCAAAGGTGTTCCCGTTCGTTTGAAAAACACGATGGAACCCAGCGCTTATGGAACATTGATCTCGGAAAAATCAACCGATGTCGAAATAAAAGCCATCGCAGCAAAGGATAATATCACCGCTATCTACATCCACTCAACGCGTATGTTGAATGCCTATGGATTCCTAAAGCGTGTATTCGAGATTTTCGAAAAATACAAGACGCCGGTCGACATGATCACTACCTCCGAAGTTTCGGTATCCGTGACCATCGATCAAACCGCGAATCTCGATGCCATCATGCGTGAACTGCGTGAATTTGCCGAATTAGAAGACCCAGACAAGGATCAGGTTATCATCTGCATCGTGGGTAATTTCTGGGCAGATAAAGAGGGAATTGCCATTAAAGTATTAGATGCCATCAAGAATATCCCAATTCGCATGATCTCTTACGGAGCATCCGAACATAATATTTCACTTTTGGTAGATGCCAAACATAAAAATGATGCATTAAA
>JBJTMZ010000207.1:0-19296 GCA_046073805.1 Aquirufa sp. | reverse complement strand
CTGGAATTTCGGCCAATCCGGCGATTGGCCATACCCTAAGGCATCTACAATCGGGCTAGAACCCGCTTTTTTAGCTGCACCGGCCGATTTGATAGCATCGGTAATTAAACCATCCTTGATATTTCCAGGTGAAGGATTCATGTCGAAGCCAGCACCAACTGCTGCCGCACGTTTCGCATATTCCCGCATCATTTTTCCGAAATTATCGGCTACCTCCGCGTTAACAGATCGATTTTGCAATTCTTGTTCAACACCACATAACTCGGGAAATTCTGCAATCATGACGGTGCCTCCTAATCCTACTAATAAATCAGCAGTATGTCCAATCGCCGGATTGGCCGAAATTCCAGAGAAACCATCCGATCCACCACATTTAACTCCTAATCGTAATGCCGATAAGGGTGCGGGTTTCCGTTCAATTTTATTGATTTCAATTAATCCTTCAAAGGTTTTTAAGACAACTTCGTTCAACAAGTGCTCCACACCACTACCCTCATCTTGCTGTTGCTCAAAGAAATGAATCGGCTTACTGAAATTAGCATCTTTTGCCTTTAGCTTCTCCTTAAACACCTCGATTTGAGAATGTTGGCATCCAAGACTTAATACGGTAATTCCTCCCACATTTGGATTGACACAATATCCGGCCAACAAAGCGCAAAGGTTCATCGAATCATCTTTGTTTTCTCCACAACCACTTTCGTGGGTTAAGAATTTAATTCCATCGACATTCGGGAATAAAGGACTTTTGGCGATGATGGCTTCCGATGAGCTAATTCCCAAGCTTAATTTTTCACCAGATTCAAATTGTTGGCGTAAGCGAATAACTTGTTGGGTCACGGAATCATTCTTTTGAAATCCCAATCCCTGCACAAATGCATTCTTTAATAGTTCAATATTCCGGTTTTCGCAGAATACGAGCGGGATGACCAACCAATAATTCTGTGTCCCAACTTGACCATCTGCGCGGTGGTAACCATTAAATGTACGGTTCTTAAATTTGCTTACATCGGGATTTGTCCAAGTATAGTCGTTTTGCTTACCCACAAAATCCTGTGAAGCGTGGTGTAAATTAAACGTATGAATTAAACCACCCTTGGGAATATCTTGGCTAGCATGGCCAACCAATACGCCATACATATAGGCATTGCCGTCTTTCGCAATGGCTTCTGTTGTAAACTTATGTTTGGCAGCAATATCGTCTTGTAGCGTAATTTGATTGCCATGATGTTCAATGACAGTTCCTGCCTTCAAATCTTGAAGTGCTACTAATAAGTTATCGGATGGGTTAATTTGTAAAAATGAACGGGACATATAAATTAATTAAGGCTAAAAATTCGGTTGGTTAATACCCATTTTTCGTTGGGTTTTGATCCAGGTATTCTTTGTTGGAATTCATTCATGAGATTCTCCCACTCCTGAACCGCAGGGTTTTCTTCATCGGATTTGTTTTTTGCATCAAAAGAGAAGGAATCGTTAACGATCATCTCCATGACCAATCTATTCCCATATCGAAATATCTCCATGGAGGTAATTCCAGCGTTTCGAATGCTTTCCTCGATGGCTTGAGGTATCTTTTCATGGTATTCCTCATATCGCTTGATGGAGCTTTCCTCATCAACCAAATCCAAAATCAGAATATATCTATTCATGCTCTGCTACTTTATACCCGGAATATGCATAATAAACAATATATGCAAAACAGAACATCGGAACTGCCAAAGCTACATTCGTATTAATTTT
Source organism: Aquirufa sp. (assembly GCA_046073805.1). Classification (GTDB taxonomy): domain Bacteria; phylum Bacteroidota; class Bacteroidia; order Cytophagales; family Spirosomataceae; genus Aquirufa. The sequence continues at coordinate 17,556 of JBJTMZ010000207.1, read as the reverse complement.
AAACAATGAGGCTGCAAATGGAGGAACAATGGCTCCACCAACGATCGACATGATGATTAAGGAAGACGCTAATTTGGAGCCTTCTCCTAGATTTTTGCAGGATAAAGCAAAGATGGTTGGGAACATAATCGATTGGCAGAAATAAACCAACATTAATGCCACGACGGCTAAAATACCGCCCCCTAACATCGCTACAACTAATGAAAGAACAGCTCCAATGGCATAAATACCTAAAATTTGACTTGATTTGAACTTACCCATTAAGAAAGTTCCCAAGAAACGACCAATTAAAAATAAGATAAATGCGAAGGATGCATGAAAGCTAGCCATTTGGGTCGCCGACATGTTGGCGTTGATTTGATATATTTTTTCAACGATCCAAAGGTTTGTATCCGGTGCATAATCAAGCTTTAAATCCACAAAATTGCCCCAAAGCGTAACTTGAGCGCCCACATTTAAAAATTGCGCTACAATCCCTAATACGAGATGTTTGTGTTTAAGTAGCTCTTTAATTGTAATGTTTGATTCCTTTGTTTCTGCCGTTTTTAATTCAGGCATCTTCGTAATGGCAAATAAGATGGCCACGAAGGATACGACACAACCTACCAACAAATATGGCGTCTGAACCGATGCGGCATGTGCAGCTCGAATGGCTTCCGATTCAGCGATGGGCATGGCGGCAAGTGCTTCCCGACTATATTCCTTCTCAGAAAAAATAAATAATCCACCGATGACAGGTCCCAAAATAATACTCATACCATTAAAGGATTGCGCAAAGTTTAAGCGAAAATCACCCTTGGCAGGGTCTCCTAATACGGTTACATAGAGATTAGCGGCTGTTTCCAAGAAGGCAATGCCACTTGCAATCATAAATAAGGCAATCAAAAAGAAGGAATACGCTCGAATATCTGCCGCTGGGTAAAATAAGAACGCTCCTGCCGCATAAAGAATTAGGCCCAAGAGAATTCCCATCTTATAGCCGTATTTCTTCATGACATACCCCGCGGGCAAAGCCATGACGAAATAGCCAAAATAGAATGCGGTTTCAACAATATTAGCTTGCCAACGTTGTAAATCAAGCGCTGTCTGAAATTGCTTGACTAAGGTCCCATTGAGGCTATTGGCCAAACCCCAAAGAAAAAACAAACTTGTTACTAAGATTAACGGAATCGTATAATTCGTTTTCTCGTTTGATGATATACTAACGTTATCCTGATCTGATTGTGGTAAAGCCATGTTAATATGTTTCTTGTTAAAGTCAAAAGTCCTTTCAATTTACCTTCTTTTTTCATTAAATTTAAACAATTATCAACTAAACCAAATTCATGAATTTTCGTCTTACGCTTCTAGCCTGTTGCATTTCATTTTTATCTTTTTCGCAAATTAAAAGCCCTGATCAATTTTTGGGCTATGAATTAGGCACTCGATTTACCTATCATCATCAATTAGTAGCTTATTGTAAATACGTGGCTGAGCAAAAGCCAAGTATGGCGACTTGGCAGAGTTATGGTAAAACAAATGAAGGTCGGGAATTAGGAATTTTACTTCTTAGTAAGCCAGGATTAAACAATAAACTTGAGGCAATTAAAGAACAGCATCGTCAAATAATAGTTGGCCAAAAAGCTATTTCCAATGACTTACCTTTGATTATCAACCTTTCATTTAATGTACATGGCAATGAGGCAGCGGGATCAGAAGCAGCTTTAGGTGCTATTTATGATTTGGTGAAAGAAAATGGATTATTGAGTAAGGCTTCTACTGATTTTGTGGTATTAATGGATCCTTGTATAAATCCAGATGGTCGGGACGCCTATGTAACCCAATTTAATCGTCGGAACTTTACGCCAGGTGGAAATGCAGATTCCAATGATCAGGAACATTTTGAAGGTTCGACTTCGGGTCGCTATAATCATTATTCCTTTGATTTAAATCGGGATTGGGTATGGCAAACGCAATTGGAAACCCAACAGCGCATTGCTTTTTTCCAGTCATGGATGCCCATGGTTCATGCAGATTTTCATGAGCAGAGTTATCAGCATTCTTATTATTTTCCTCCGGCAGCGAAGCCTTATTTGAATTTCATTTCAAACTCAACGAAAGATTTGCAAACTAGCGTAGGAAAGTCGTTTGCGAAATTGTTTGATCAAAATCAATGGCCATACTTTACGTCTGAGGTGTACGACTTATTTTATCCGGGCTATGGCGATACCTATCCGATTTTAAATGGCGCTTTAGGAATGACCTTAGAACAAGGAGGTATTCGCGGCGGACTGCAAGCACAAAAATCCAATCAAGATACGATCCGATTTGTAGACCGTGTCAATCATCACCGTCAATTAGCTGTTAATCTAGTGGATTGGGCAATATCAAATAGTACAATGGTTAAATCGAGTTATTATCAAAATCACCAAAATGCTCGTACCAATCCCTCTAATCTCTATAAAACTTACATTATCCCACAAACGGAATTTGCTAAATCATCGGAATTAATCAAGATTCTTAAGTCAAATCGGATTCAGGTTGGTCAATTAGACAAGGATTACCCACTTAACGCCTTTTCTTTTTTAGAGCAAAAAAATATACCAATTAAAGCGACTAAAGGTGATTTGATTGTTTCAGCCTATCAGTCGGCCGCTCCAATAATTCAAGCCCTCCTAGACCCCACTCCTGCCTTGGAGGATTCGGTTACCTATGATATTACGGCTTGGAATCTGTTTCAAATTCATGGAGTTCGAGGCTATGGAGTAAAAGAACGATTAACAGGCATTGAGTTTAGTTTATCGGAATCAAAGGATAATGTGTTTGATGAAAAACAGGTATCCTATGTTTTTAAACCAGATAGCAAGGCTGTTAATTTCGTGAATCAAGTATTGAAAGCAGGTTATTTGGTCGTATATAACGACAAAGAAGTCGGATTTAGTGGGAAGAAATACGAGGCCGGCCATCTTTGGGTTATTAAGAAGAAAGGTACTTGGGAGGCTCTTCGTACTTTGGCAAATCAGGCTAACATACATGTAGAGGGAATTAATACTTATCGCGCTGAATCAGGGGCCGACTTAGGTTCAACTCATTTTATTGAATTAATTCCTACTCGTATAGCTGTGGTGGTGGACGGATCATTTGATGTGAACCAACAAGGGGAACTGGCTTATTATCTTACTCAGAAAATGCAATTGAAGCCCAGCTTTATTCCCTTGAATCAGGTTAAACGTGCTAGCCTGACTAATTATAGTCATTTAATTTTCCCTAATACACGCTCTTTGGAATTCTCGAAATCGGAATCGGCTCTTTTAGAGGATTATGTGCGTAAAGGTGGTCGTGTTTTGTTGATGGAAAATGCAGCGAGCAGTATCAAGGATAAGGAATTGGCTTTATTGACTAAGGATTTGTCCGATAGCACTGAAGTTGCTGTGGCTTATGAAGATGCCGAGCGTAATGAAATTTCGAAAACATTAACCGGTAATTTGATAGAAGCAAATCTTGAGAAATCGCATCCATTGGGCTTTCGAATTCAACGTGACCATGTCATCATATTAAACCAAGTGGAGAATTTAATTTTGCCAAACACACATTGGAAATCTATACTTACCACGGAGAAATCGAGTAAATATTACGGATTTATGGGGGCTAAAGTAAAGGGAAAACTTGATCATAGTATGTTTTTAGCAACTAATTCTCTAGGAGCTGGAAATTATGTTTGGTTTGGATTTAATCCCCTATTCCGAGCAATTCCGAATCAAACCATGACACTATTTGAAAATGCTATCTTATACCATGCGAAATAATATTATTCTCACATCCTTATTTCTTTTTGCTTCTATGTTGGCAAAAGGACAAGAGATTAAGCCAATTTACCCCATACCAAGTGCCAAGCAAATAGCATGGCAAGAACTGCGTTATTATGGCTTTGTTCATTTTAATATGAATACATTCACGAATGTGGAATGGGGTGAAGGAAAGGAAGATCCACGTTTATTTAATCCCTCAGCTTTGGATTGTAATCAATGGGCTCGTATTGCGAAAGCTGCAGGAATGCAAGGCTTAATTTTAACGGCAAAACATCATGATGGTTTTGCCTTATATCCATCGAAATACACAGAGCACTCTGTTGTGAAATCTCCTTGGAAAAATGGTCAAGGGGATGTGGTTCGCGAATTAGCGGATGCTTGCAAACGATATGGTATCAAATTAGGCATTTACCTTTCCCCTTGGGATCGATTCCATCCTGCTTATGGTACGGATACATATAATGAGGTGTACGCCAACATGCAAAAGGAGCTTTTGACGCAGTATGGACCAATTTTTGAGTTTTGGTATGATGGGGCAAACGGTGAAGGACCCAACGGAAAGAAGCAAGTATATGATTGGAAGCTATTTCATTCGATGGTCAATAAATACCAACCCAATGCTGTGCAGTTTTCGGATAATGGACCGGATATTCGTTGGGTCGGCAATGAACGCGGCTACTCCTATGAAACAATGTGGTCCCCTCTAAATAAAGACGAAATTTATCCAGGTTACCCCAAGTTTGATGATTACCGTAATGGGCAAGAGAATGGTCGTTATTGGGTAGCCCCAGAAGTGGACGTAAGCCTAAGACCCGGTTGGTATTACCACCCGGATCAAGATATAAAAGTGAAATCCCCGGATTCTTTGATGAAGATTTATGTGGCTTCGGTGGGAAGGAATGCCAACTTACTGATCAATATTCCAGTTGATACGAGAGGTCTGGTTCATGAGGCTGATTCTGCCGCATTAATGGGCTTGCAGAAGTTGATGAATGCGGGCTTAAAAAGTCAAATTAAAAAGAATGATGAGTTGAAGACGACCTCTTTTGTCACCTCTCACCCGGTTTCATTCGTACGAGATTCGAGTGAAAAGTCATTCTGGGCGGCTAAAGAAAACGATAAAGCACCTACTTTAGAATGGGCTTCGAACGAAGTTCGGTTGATTAATGCAGTTGTTTTGCAAGAGCCAATTGCCTTGGGGCAGCGAGTGAAAGCTTTTCAGATTAAATTAACCGATGAGTATGGCCAAGTTGAAGTAGTGAAAGGAAATACCATTGGAAATATGCGAATTCTGCCATTCAAAGCCCGGAAAGTAAAAAGCATCCAAGTGGATTTCTTGGATGCTCGTGGCCAAATTTTATTGGCAAATTTTGATTTATTGTACCTTATTTCAACACGTAACGTATCGCTGTACCACTAAACGTGTAGCCATTAGCATCTTTTGTCGTGTAAACTTGGTATTTGACATCCATGATGGCTGAAGCTCCTAATTCCTCGGCTTTCGCTACCATTTTGTCTAAGATTTCTTTCTTTTTATTTTGATGAATCCCGCGATTTAACATCTTACCGTTTTGGGTTTGATCGGCCGACAAAGGTATTTCATCCGAAAAACTAATGTTTTCGATGACTGCATAACTTTGTTTGGGTTGCTCATTGAAATAAAAGACATCAATGGCGTATTTAACAGGAATCTCAAATCCCAAGCCATCATGTCGCTCCGTTCCCCCGTCCTTGAAATTGGGACTATAATAGGTAGAAGGTTGGACGTGTTTAGAACAACCAATCATGGAAGCAACCCAAGTCAGTCCAAGAAATAATTTAAATACTTTCTGAGTCATAGATTAATACTTTTTCCCATAGGGATGCGCAATCTTCAATAAATTTCAAGTGAATCGGATGAGTCTGATAGACATCATGGCCAGCCTCCGTTTCAAATGTAGTTAATAGGCAATAGTCATACGATCGATCGATTACAGGACGATCCGTATTTGCAGGCTTCCCTACGCTGAAAACATCAACTGTTTCAACTTCAGCTAAGGAGCTCACTCCCGCTTCAAACTTTTTAATATCATCCGATGATAATCCTTTTTTTAACCAAAAGTTAACGACGTGTACAAACATTAGTTAGATAATTTTACTTGATTAATAATTTCATTTAGTTTTTGACCTAAGCCTTCTGAAGCTTCAGCCAATGGCATGCGCACTTGTGCTTGAATTAAGCCTTTGAGCGCTAATATTTTCTTGACGCCCACCGGATTTCCTTCTTCATAAAGATAAGGATCGATGGTTAAGAATGCAGATAATGCTTTTTGTGCTGTTTTGTAATCACCCTGTAAGGCAGCATGAATCATTTGGGTAAACTGAGATGGGAATGCGTTTGCAATAACCGACATAACTCCCACTCCACCAATGGAAATGATAGGTACCGCCTGAACATCATCACCAGAGATTAATAAAAAATCCGAGGGTTTGTGAAATGCAATTTCCATGCATTGTTCAATGACGCATGAGGCCTCTTTGATACCAATGATATTCTTATGCTCAGCGAGTGTTAAAACAGTTTCCGCCGACATATTAATTCCCGTTCTTCCCGGAATGTTGTACATAATGACTGGTACCGGACAAGCATCAGCGATAGCTTGGTAATGAGCAATTACCCCACGAGCACTCGGTTTGTTGTAATATGGGCATACGGACAAAATCGCATCAATACCTTCAAAACTCGTTTCCTTAATTTGTTTAATTAGGTTTTCGGTATTATTTCCACCTAATCCATAGACAATTGGTAATTGGCGGCTATTGCTTTCTTGAATTGTCGCAACAATTTTTTTCTTTTCATCCGCCGTTGTGGTAGCAGATTCTCCTGTGGTACCTTGAACAACCAGGTAATCAACGCCTCCCTGGCTGACATGCCCAACTAATTTAGCCAAACCCGTCCAGTCGATGGAACGATCGGCATTCATCGGTGTTACTAAGGCTGGAGCAACGCCATGAAATTTTGGTAATGATTGTGATTGCATAAATTAGGTAAGAAGGTCGATAAACTCTTCTTCGCTTAAGATTTTAATATTTAATTGATTTGCTTTCTCTAGTTTGGCAGGCCCCATGTTGTTTCCTGCCACAAGGTAATCGAGTTTAGAGGAAATACTAGAAACAACTTTTCCGCCGTTTGCTATTATTTTAACCTTCAACTCATCACGTTCGAAGTTTTCAAATACCCCCGAAATTACGAAACTTTTTCCGACTAAAGCCTGCCCTTCTAAGACAATTTCTTGGATTTCTTCGGATAGTTGAACATTGGCGGCTCTCAACTTTTCGATGATGCTTATGTTATTGGAATCATTGAAATACTCCTGGATACTAATCGCAATCCTTTCACCTATCTCGGGAACTGCTACTAATTCGTCAAAACTCGCTTCTTTCAATCGGTCGATACTTTGAAAAGCGAAGACTAATTTTTCAGCGATTGTTGCTCCCACATGTCGAATCCCTAAACCAAATAAGACCTGTCGAAAAGGAATTTCTTTCGATTTTTGGATCGAACTTAAAATATTCGAAATGGATTTTGCTTGAAATCCTTCTAAGCCTTGAAAACTTTGTTCGGTTAAATCATACAAATCTGCCGCATTACGTATAATTCCTTTTTCAACGAAAAGATCAATCGTTTCTGTACCAAGATTTTCAATGTTTAATGCCTTGCGTTGTATAAAATGTTCGATTCGGCCTTTAATTTGTGGAGGACAGTTGGCCTCGTTGATGCAATAATGGTTTGCCTCACCTTCATTTCTAACTAATTCAGTATCACAAGCGGGACAATGCGTCGGGAATTCAAATTGTTGAGCATTAGGAATTCGTTTGGAATCGTCTACTCCCGTAATTTTTGGGATGATTTCACCTCCTTTTTCGATAAAGACTGTATCCTTTTCGTGTAAATTCAAGCGTTCCATCTCGTTGGCATTGTGAATGGATGCTCGTTTGATGACCGTTCCCGCCAAGTAAACAGGTGCTAAATTGGCCACGGGTGTCACATTCCCTGTTCTACCTACTTGGTAAGAGATGCTTTCGATGGTTGTATGCGCAATTTCTGATGGGTATTTATAGGCGATAGCCCATCTTGGCGATTTTGCCGTAAATCCCAAGCGTTCTTGTTGGCCCAAATCATTGATTTTTATGACGATTCCATCTGTATTGAGCGGTAAATCATTTCTTTTCTCTTCCCAATCCGCAATATACTGCAACACTTCATCAATATTTTTGCATTTTCGGAAGGTAGGTGATACGGGGAATCCGTTCTTTTCTAGCAGCAATAATCCTTCTTCATGTGTTTGAAAAGGGATTTCATTCCCCAGGTATGCGTAAATAAAGCATGCCATATTTCGTTGGGCGACGATACTCGAATCTTGTAATTTAAAAGTGCCTGATGCCGCATTGCGAGGATTAGCCAATGGCGCTTCTCCTTGGGCAATTTTTTCAGCATTGATTTTCTCGAAAGAGCTTATGGGCATATATCCCTCTCCCCTTACCTCAAAACGTTTCGGAAGTTCGTTGGATGAGATATAATGAGGAATACTTTGAATCGTTTTAACATTGTTGGTAATGTCATCACCACGTGTTCCATCGCCACGGGTAACCCCTTTGATTAATTTGCCATCCTCATACCAAAATGAAAGAGCAACACCATCAAATTTTAATTCACAAATATATTCGTAGGACTCATCACCTAGTACTTTTTGGATTCGTTCATCAAAATCTCTTAAATCGGATTCATTGTAGGTATTCCCCAAGGAAAGCATGGGAAATTGATGGGTTACCGACTGGAAGTTTTTGGTAATCGTTCCACCCACGCGTTTTGTGGGACTATCCGCCAAGGCGAACAATGGATTTTCAAATTCAAGTTTTTGAAGTTCAGCGAGGAGTTTGTCGAAAGCTTCATCGGTAATTAGACTTTCATTTAATTGATAATATGCATGGTTGTAGTGGTTGATTTGGTCAACCAGTTCTTGCATCTTTTTTTGTATGTCCATACGCTAAAAATTAATAAACAAAGTTAATCCTAATCTCATCAGAAATAAACCTTAGCCAATATTTTTCATACCTTTGTTAAATGGAAAAGTTAATCATTGCACCCTCTGTTTTGGCAGCTGATTTTGCCAATCTTGAAAGTGAAACGAAAATGCTAAATGAATCTGCTGCACAATGGATTCATATTGATGTGATGGATGGAGTTTTTGTTCCGAATATCTCTTTTGGATTCCCGGTATTAGAGGCGATTGCTAAGCACACGACAAAGTTTTTGGATTGTCATTTGATGATTGAGAAACCAGAGCGTTACATTTCACAGTTTGCCGCAAGTGGCGCAAATATGATTACGGTACATGCCGAGGCTTGTCCACATTTGCATCGTACGATCCAACAAATCAAATCCGAAGGTTGTTTGGCTGGAGTTGCGATTAATCCTGGTACTCCAGTTTCCGTTCTTTCGGATGTAATCGGGGATTTAGATTTGGCATTAATTATGTCGGTAAACCCGGGTTTTGGTGGGCAAAAGTTTATCCCACATGCGATACAAAAAACGGCCCAACTTAAAGAGATGATTCGTTCTACAGGGAAAGATATCTATTTGGAGATTGATGGTGGAGTGAATCAAATCAATGCAGCTGCCTTGCATCATGCGGGTGCGAATGTATTAGTAGCGGGTAGTTTTGTTTTTGCATCTGCAGATCCGAAAGCTACGATTCAAGAATTACTCTCTCTGGCCTAGGTATTTATGCTTAAATCACTTGGAACGTTTTTATTGACGTGTTTGCTGTTTCAAGCCACAGCGCAATCCGTTCAATGGGCTTCGAAAGTGATGTCATTTTCCAGTGAATACGCTGACCCACTGTTAGGTAAAGAATATCGTGCTTTGCATATTCTTGGTCGGCCAAGTAAATATCCCAAATTCGAAGCTACGCCGAGTGCTTGGCAATCATTAACCCCGGATAATCCAACTGGAGAGTTTATTATTGTCTCATTCGATACGGCTAAGGTCATTAAACAAATAGCTATATTTGAGAATTACGGAGCGGGTTCGATTAGCCGTGTGGATGCGTTAGATGAAAATAATAAGATATATCTACTCAAAGAGTTTGCACAGGGTTATGCACAATCAAATGGTCAGATTACTCGGATACGTTTAGCTAATCCAACTAATTTTAAAGTTAAGTCGATTAAGATTAGCATGAATTCGCTTCGCGTTCAGGGATTTTCCCAATTGGACGCCGTGGCAATTTCGGATTCAGATATACCCATTGAAGATAAAATCAAATTAGAGTCGGATCCTAATGCATACTTGGTTAAAGAAAACCTAGGTACAGGAATTAATTCGAAATTCAATGAAATCTGCCCGGTCGTAAGTCCAGACGGAAAGCGTTTGTATTTTACACGTTGGAAACATCCTGATAATTTGGGTGCGATGAAAAACCAGGATATTTGGGTATCGCAACTAAATGATAAGAATAAATGGGATAAGGCGACCCTTTTTCCAGCTCCAATTAATAATGAGGAGAACAACGCAGTCTGTGGAATTTCTCCCAATGGTAAAACCATGCTCCTGAATAACGTCTATGGCAAAGATGGGCAAATGGAGAAGGGGGTTTCACTATCCTTTAAATTGAGAACGGGAGATTGGAGTTTTCCAAAACCGATTAGAATACAGAATTTTAAAAATAAGTCGGAGTATTCAGAATATACCTTAGCTCCCAATGGTAAAGTTCTGTTGATGACAACCGAAATGAAAGATTCCTATGGTGGGAAAGATATCTATGTTTCATTTTTAAAGTCGGATGATACTTGGACCGAGCCTAGAAACATTGGTCCTGTTGTTAATACGGGAGAGCCAGAAAGTACCCCATTTATTGCACCGGATGGGGTTACGATGTATTTTTCCACCAGTGGACATGTGGGCTATGGGAATAATGATATCTTTTTAACCCGTCGCTTAGATGATACTTGGTTAAATTGGTCCATTCCTGAAAATGTAGGACCGATTGTTAATACGAATCAATGGGATGGTTATTTTACGGTTTCGGCGCAGGGTGACTATGCTTATTTTAGTTCAGTGGAAAATTCCATGGGCGCTGAGGATATCTACCGAATAAAGATTCCTGAAAAGGTAAAGCCTCAAACGTTAGTTCAGATTTCCGGAAAAATATTCAATCAAAATACGAAGGAAGCCATCGCCGCAAAGATTTTAGTTAAATCGACCACTTCTTCCGATACCATGCAAATAGATTATGATCCATATTTGGGTGATTTTAGTTTTATGTGGCCAACCAAAAAACCATTTACGTTCGAAGTTCGAGCGAAAGGCTTTATGACGAAAAGATCGAATTTTGATTTTCGTGATTTGAAGAAATATACTGAATCGGAGCAACTAATTAGCTTAATTCCTGTGGAATTAAACAAGCAATTTAAAGTTCCGAATCTCAATTTTGCTCAAAGTAAATCTGAAATTAGTAAAGAGGCCTACCCTGCTTTGGATGATATTGTTAATATTTTGCTTGCGAATGAAGAATTACAAATTTTAGTGGAGGGTCATACGGATAACCAAGGCGATTGGGATGCGAACTTAAATTTATCTCAGGAAAGGGTTAATCAGGTTAAAGCATATCTGGTTGAGAAAGGAGTTGCTAGTGACCGCATTCAAACAAAAGGATGGGGAGGTACTAAACCATTAAACAGTAGTTCGCTTGAAGAAAGAAGACGCTTAAACCGACGAGTAGAATTTAGTTTCTTTGTTAAACCATGATTAAAGCCAAAGAAGAATATTTTGAACAGTTAAATGGCATTCGGTTCATAGCCGTTTTTTTAGTGCTATTAGATCACTGGCTGATACCTATTAACCCATTTTCATTTTTGGGACATTTAGGTGTTGTGATATTTTTCGTGTTAAGCGGATTTTTAATCACTAGAATATTGTTTCAAAATGCGGATGATTGTCGAACAACCCAATCCGGCATCAGTGCTAAAGTAATCCGATTTATTTATAGACGGTCACTGCGTATTTTCCCCATATATTTTTTACTCTTATTTGTTGGATTTATTTTTTCATTATCCAATTTCCGGGAATTTTGGTATTACCTCGTCTTCTATTTGCCCAATTACTACATTATGTCAAAGGGAACCTGGTTAGGTATTTGGGATCACTTATGGTCGTTAGCGGTCGAGGAGCAATATTATTTAGTGTTCCCCTATTTTATTTTGCTATTAAATCCCAAAAGATACCCTATCCTATTAATTTCGATGCTAATTCTTGGGCTTAGCACACGTTTGGGATTTGCGGTATTAGCAGATAAAACAGTTCAAGAACATAATTGGATGTGGTGGTATGTGAATCCATTTTCTGCGTTGGATTGCTTTGGTTTGGGAGGTTTATTGGCATATTTTTATCATTATCATTTGTCTTATTTTCAAGGACTTAGATTCTTGATGTTGGGGTTTGCTTTAAGTTTATCAGCATATATATTAGTCCTGTATTTAGCGTATTTGGCAGAATATGATCATGCCAATTATTGGTCAATTGTATTTGAACGTTTATGTGCTGCTATTATGGCATTTTTCATGATTGCCTTATCGATTCGTAATCAACCTTGGTTATTTTCTTCATTTTTAAAGTTAAAGTGGGTAGCCTATCTGGGGCAAATATCGTATGGCTTATACCTCTATCATAACCTAGTTATGAATTATTACCATGATAAGGGTAATACAATTTGGTATTATTTAAACAGGATTTTGCCTGATTTTCACTTAGAAATAGTTAATTTTACGCTTTATAAATTCATTATCTGTTTAGTTATTTTAATCATTATTTCGAGTATTTCTTGGATAGTCATTGAAAAGCCGATCAACAAATATAAAAATCGTATTTAATGCAAAATGAGTTAGATTTAGTAGTGGTTATTCCTGCTTACAACGAAGAAGCTTGTATACGTGATGTTGTGCCTAATTGGATTAACGGGATTTCGAAAACTATCCCAGTTGATCGATTTAAGCTATTAATTATCAATGATGGTTCCCGAGATAAAACAGGTGCTATTTTAGATGAGTTAGCCGGTGACTTTCCTAATCTTATTGCTAAACATCAATTGAATGGTGGTCATGGAAACGCAATCTATAACGGATACCAAATGGCTGTAGACATGAATCCAGCTTTTGTGTTTCAAACAGATTCGGACGATCAATTTGATCCGAAGGATTTTCATAAGTTTTGGGAAAAGCGTCATGAGTCTGATTTTGTTCTAGGCTTTAGAGAGGTTCGCCATGATGATCCATTTCGATTAATTATTACACGAATTCTAAAATTTTCACTCCTATTCATTTATGGGACATATATTCACGATGCGAATATCCCTTTCAGATTAATTAGAACGAGTTTTCTGAAAAAATTATTAGCTGCTTTACCTAAACAGGTTCCATTTGCTCCCAATATCTTCTTGTCTGTTTTAGCCAAGAAGTCGGGTCAAAAGTTATTTGATATTCCGGTACTTCATAAAGAGAGAGAAACGGGCGAAGTTTCTATTCGTCACATGAAACTTTTAAAGGTTTGTTGGCAGAGTTTTAAGGAGCTAAGTGCTTTCCGTTTTCAACTAAACCGGATGGTTCGGGATATTAATAAATAACTAAAAGGCTAATTCGTAAAGAATTAGCCTTTTTTGATTACAAAAGCACGATTAAGCTTTTAAAGATAGCAGTCAATCGAACAGCATCTAAAATTCTTGCTTCTGTGGCCCCGTGGCTTTTTACAGATTGCTCATGAGATGCTACACACATTTGACATCCGTTTATGGCGGAAACCGTTAAGCTAGCTAATTCAAAAAACTCCTTACCTAATACAGGATTCATCATGATTGACATGCGTATTCCTGCTGGTGCTGTGTTATAATATTCCTTGTCAACAAAGTGTTTAAAACGATAGAATATGTTGTTGGCATTTAATAGGGAAACTAAGGCATGGATTTCATTAATTTCAGCCTCCGTTGCTCCTTTCTCTAACGCAATTGCTGAAAGAGAATCAATCGTTAATTGGTGTTTTTGATTCACCGAAACCGCTAAAGCCAATAAATATGCCTCTTTTTCTGTTAAAGTTTGAGCGCGTAATGAATTCGAAACATTGATTTTTAAATCTTTAATGTAACGATGATCAGCCGCATCCAAAGAATCTAAAAGGGCGAAAGATTCTGTGGCAGGGATATTGATCTCTGCCAATAAGTTATCTCTAGTCTCACTCATGGTTGGATTATTTTAAAAAGCCCCAGAGATTCTGGGGCTTAATGATGAATTATAAGGTAGCGTCACCAGCTTTCCAGTTGCAAGGGCAAAGCTCATCTGTTTGTAGTGCATCTAATACACGTAAAACTTCGTCTACGTTACGTCCTACAGATAAATCATTCGCAGATACCCAACGAATTACTCCATTTTGGTCAGCGATATAAGTAACACGGTAAGCTACTTTCTCACCTTCTGTTAAGATACCTAACTCTTCTGCTAAGCTCTTCGAAGTATCAGCCAACATAGGGAACTTTAAACCACGTAAATCATCGTGATCTCTTCTCCAAGCAGCGTGAACGAATTCAGAATCTGTAGAAGCTCCGATTAATGATGCGTCACGATCAGCGAAATCACCTGCACGACGATTAAATTCCGCAATTTCCGTTGGGCATACAAACGTGAAATCTTTTGGCCACCAGAACATCACTAACCATTTACCATCCTTCTTGTGATCTTCTGAAGTGATCGTTGCGAATTCTTTACCTTGCTCCAAAGAAACAACTGCTGTTTTTGAAAATGTAGGAAATTGGCTTCCTAAACCTAACATGTAATTTGCCATTTTTATAAGTGTTTTATTTTTTCGTTTAAAATGATGGTACAAATATCAGCGTAATAAACGTATCAATCAAATCTATATTTTTTATATTTGTATAGTTTTTACTTATAACATGACTATTACACAATTAGAGTACATTGTTGCTCTCGCCGATTTACAAAGTTTTTCCAAAGCAGCTGAATTTTGTTGCGTTTCGCAGCCAAGTTTAAGTATGCAAGTGCAAAAATTGGAGGATGAATTGAACATGACTTTGTTTAATCGTAAAGCTAAACCGCTTGAACCGACTTTGGAAGCGCGCGAAATTATCAGTAAGGCGCGTGTGATTTTATCAGAAAGTAAATCAATACTCGCCTTAACGAAAGGATGGAGTACACAGGTAAATGGTCATTTATCTATTGGCGTTATTCCTACCATCGCTCCTTATCTTATGCCTAGGTTCTTGGCGGATTTTCAAGAGAAGTATCCAAATTTGACCATAAGTGTTTCAGAAACTACAACAGAGAACATTAAAAGCGATATTGCGGATGGAAGAATTGATATTGGAATTTTAGTCACTCCGCTCAATTCAGATTTAGTAGAATTGCCTTTATACTATGAGGAATTATTTCTGTACTCGAATGTTTGGGAAGATGACGGCTCAAAATTAAGTTCCGTTTTAGAACCGTCGAAACTCTGGCTACTCGAAGAGGGTCACTGCTTAAGCAATCAAATTAATTCCATTTGCAATCTGAACGCTGGCGCAAAAATTTCTAATTCCTTAACCTACCAAACGGGAAGTTTAGAAACCATCGTCCGAATGGCTGATTTGGGTTTTGGACAGACCATTATACCTCAAATGTTTGTCGACTACCTCGATGTCAAATCAAAAGAGAAAGTGCATTCACTTCCTAAACCGGTCCCAGTTCGTGAAGTGTCCCTTGTTCATGCCAAATCATTTTCCAGAAAAGCAATTATTAAAGCATTGCAAACAGAAATTCTGGCACACATTCCAATGCAATGGAGAAGTATCGCAGACCGATCTATTATTCCGATATAGGTGCTAATTCCCTTGTATGACGGATTAAACGCAAAAAGTATAAACTAGCTAAAAATACGAAACCTAGTATGAGAATACCGATTCGCATACTACCACTTACCTGAATAACGAGTCCAAAAATAAAAGTTCCCAATACGGTCGATAAACGATCGCAAGCATCATAAAAGCTAAAATAAGAACTTGTATCCTTTTCATTTTTGGGACACATTTTGGCAAATGTTGCTCGACTATTTGATTGAATGCCTCCCATGACAAATCCAATTCCCGTTGCCAAAAGGTAAAAGTTTAATTGATCATGTACGGTATAAGCAAATCCACAAATGGTAATCCAAACAACAACAATGAGCATCAAGGCCTGAATATTTCCTAATTTTTGGGAAAGTTTGGCACAGAAATAGGCACCCGGTATGGCTACTAATTGAATTAGTAAAATGGTTATGATTAACGCGTCAGTAGGTAAATGTAATTCCTCACTTCCAAATAAAGCTCCTAAATACATGACGGTTTGCGCCCCCATGTTGAAAAGGAAGAAACTCGCCAAAAAACCTTTTAATGCATTAATTGATTTTACTTCCTGGTATACCTTCCTTAATTCTTGCCAACCTCCTAACCAGATATTTTTCCCTTGTGATGGTCTTTTTTCACTTTCAGGCAAGTAATGAAATGGTATTTGTGCAAAAATTAACCACCAAAGACCTACACTTAAAAAGGATATTCGGGAGGCTAAATCTCCTTCAATATCTCCATACCATTGGGGCATCATGACCATCGTTAGGTTTTGGATGAGTAAAAGTACGCTTCCAATATAACCGAGCGTAAATCCTTTGGCACTTAATCCATCAAATCGATCCGGACTAGCAATTTCGGGTAAAAATGAATTGTAAAACACCATACTTCCACCCCACCCGATGATGGAGAAAAGGAATCCAAAAGTTCCTATGTAATAATTACCTTTTTCAAAAAAGAATAAGCTCATACAACTTAATGAACCTAAATAACAGAAAAAGCGCATGAACGACTTCTTATTTCCTCGGTAATCAGCTATTCCTGATAGAATAGGCATTAAGAAGGCTAATAACAAAAAGGCCAGCGAAACGGTATAAGAAAAGACCACTGCATTGGGTAGTTCAATTCCTAAAAAGTTAATGAGTTTAGAATCATTTGAGCTTACTGCTGCATACGGAAAATAAATTGGAAAAATAGCGCTGGTTATTGTCAATGAATGTACCGAATTCGCCCAATCATAAAATGCCCAGGCATTTAGTACTTTGGGGTTATTTAGTTCCTTGATCATTGATTAAAACAGGCCTAATTGTTCTCCTTTCGTAGCGTCCTTTGGTAAATTTTCACTTGGATAGTTTTTAATCTCCAAAGGAATTTCCTCTACCTTGGGTGTTTCCGCTACAGATTTATCTTCGACATCCTCCTCAAAGGTAACTGTCTGTCCGACTGGAATGCTTTCTGTTATCGTTACAGGAGCTGTAGTTTCTTCATTGTCTACGTCAGACACCTCTTCACCTTCCATACTTTCTTCATTTGAAGAAAGTATTTCTTCACTTTCAGGCATGACCGTCTCTGTCTCAATAAATTGAACATCCGTTAATTTCGGGTAATTCAATTTGCTACCTATGGCCTTCCATCCTCTTACATCCACTAATTCTTCTATCGGAATTAATTCAATCTCCGCATTTTTGCCATCTGGTTTATACTTAATTTGAACATTAGGCGCATAATTGATACTAGATGCTACTAATTTAGAAGCTTTATGATCCGCAATAAACAAGAATTTCTTGTCTACTTTGATGGTTCGAATAAGACCTATTTCATCAAGCGATTTAAGATTGAAACATCTACCATAGACAAGAAAT
>JBJTMZ010000206.1:0-26058 GCA_046073805.1 Aquirufa sp. | reverse complement strand
CCTAAAAAATAAGTCCAAAATATACAATTCATATTCCTTAAATAATTACTAATTTGTTATTCAAATAATGTAATTATGAATAAACACGTATTATTTTGGTCTATCACTGTTGGCTTAGGTGGAATGCTTTTCGGGATGGATATGACGGTGATCTCAGGCGTTGAAAAAACAATCAAAGAGTTATGGCATTTAGATGATTGGACACATGGATTTGCCATGGCCACTGCACTTTATGGTACCGTGCTCGGAGCAGCGTTTGGTGGAATTCCTGCCGACAAATTTGGTCGGAAGAAAACCTTATTTTGGATTGGTTTAAGTTTCTTGATTTCGTCAATTGGAGCAGCATTAGCGAATGATGTGAATAGCTTTATGATATTTCGTTTTTTAGGTGGTTTAGGAATTGGAGCATCTTCCGTGGTGGCTCCTATCTACATCTCTGAAATAGCACCAGCAAAACACCGCGGAAAGCTTGTTATATCCTTCCAATTAAACATTGTATTAGGTATTTTGATTGCATATGTTTCGAATTATTTCATCAGTGGTTTAAGTGAAAATGATTGGCGTTGGATGTTAGGGATTGTTGGCTTACCAAGTTTATTGTTTTCAATTCTCATCTTATTTACGCCAGAAAGCCCTACGTTTTTATTACTTCATCGCAATGACAAAGAAGGAGCTAAAAAGGTCTTAGACCTCGTAGATCCTGATCCAATGGGTACAATTAGTCGTATTTTGTCAAACCAAGCAAAGATTACAACGGCTGAACGAATCTTTACGAGCAAGTATTTTAAACCTTTGTTATTGGCTTTCTTGTTCTCATTTTTCAATCAGCTATCGGGTATCAATGCTGTATTGTATTACGCTCCTCGAATATTTGAAAAAGCACACTTAGATAAATCAAGCGCATTGCTTCAGTCCGCAGGTATTGGTGTGGCAAACCTTATATTCACATTATTAGGCTGGTATTTAATAGATCGGGTTGGAAGAAAAGTGTTAATGTACATAGGAAGCATTGGCTATATTGCTTCGCTTTCCTTGATTGCTTATTCATTCTCATCGGATTCCTTTGAATTTGTACCGATGTACATCTTTGCATTTATTGCAGCGCATGCAATTGGTCAAGGGTCCGTAATTTGGGTGTTCATATCCGAGATATTCCCTAATTCAGTCCGCGCAAGTGGCATGGCCTGGGGTTCATTAACTCACTGGATTTTAGCGGCCCTGATAACAAACTTTTTTCCCATCTTTACGAATATATTAGGTGAATCTACCATTTTCACATTCTTTGCCTTGATGATGGTTGCACAATTAGCCTATGTGAGATTCTTAATGCCAGAAACGAAGGGTGCGACATTGGAAGATATCGAGAGCCATATTGTTATGCACTAATATCCTAAACGTATGATTACATTTGATCCAAGTAACAATAAACCTAAATACCAACAACTAATCGATAGCATTGTTGATGCTATTGATTGTGGTAAATTTGACCGGGGGAAACAATTACCTTCTATCAATGTCGTTGCCACAGAATTTGGTATGGCTAGAATGACTGTTACCAAAGCTTATGATGAATTACGAGAAAGAGGTTTAATTACCTCACATCATGGAAAAGGTTTTTATGTAGCTTCAACTGACACACGGAGTGCGTTGAATGTATTTATTTTGATGGATGCTTTAACTCCTTACAAGGAGATATTGCTAGAGAATATATTAGAAAATCTTGGAGAAGGCGTATCACATACCTTATTTTTTCATTATCATGACATTCAATTATTTGAAAACTTAATCAATGATAATGTTGGTAAATACAATCATTATATCATCCTCCCCCATTTTAATAAAAGTGTATCAGGAATTCTTTCAAAAATTCCGAAAGACAAATTATTGATCTTGGATATTGATGTGAAAGAATTCGGTCCTGACGCTGCCATCTTGTTTCAAGATTTTGAATCCAATATTTACCAAGGCTTATCAGAATGCTTACCAAAGCTAAAAAAATATGATTCTCTGAATTTAGTTCTAAGCAGCAAAAGCTTTCAATATACTCCCAATGGCATAATTAATGGATTTACTCGTTTTTGCACGGATTATTCCATAAGTCATGACATAATTCCCGATTTAGAGGAAGATGTCGATATTGTTGAAAAACAAGCATATATCGTTTTTCGGGAATTTGATTTAATTAAAATGATCAATTGGTGTACGAAAAGGAACTGGAAATTTGGTACAGATATCGGAGTCATTTCCTATGATGATACGCCTTTAAAAGAAATTATCTCAGAGGGAATTTCTGTTATTTCAAATGACTTTGCATTGATGGGAAAACGCGCAGCGCAAATGATCTTAGAAAAGTCAAAGGGGCGTTACCCCAATGACTATTACTTTATCGACCGAAATTCTTTATAAATGTAGATTAACATTAATCCACTCGCCGTCAAATTGCGCATTATATTTTTTGTAAAATTCAATGGCGGGTGTATTCCAATCCAATACTTGCCACATCATTCCTGTGCATTTAGTCAATTTGGCTTCTTCAATACACGCCTCAATTAATTTTTGACCAATACCTTTACCTCGAAATTCGTCTTTAACGTAGAGATCTTCTAAATAAAAGCGCTTTCCTTTCCAAGTAGAGAAACGAAAATACCATAGTGCAAATCCAGCTAATTGGCCTTCATCATAAGCCAAATAGGAGAAGAAAATTGGATTATCACCAAAACCGTTCTCGATATAATCTTGTACCGTTGCAGTAACTTCATTCGGTGCTTTCTCAAAAAGTGCTAAGGAATTCACAAGTTCTAATATGCTCGGAATATCCTCTTTCATGGCTCTACGTAATTCAATCATCTTAATCGTTGGTAAATTTTCTAAGTTTCGTTAATAAGTTATCAAAATCTTCCGGAAATTGACTTTCAAATTGCATCCATTCATGTGTAGTAGGATGTTCAAAACCAAGCGAATAGGCGTGCAAAGCCTGGCGGGGACAAACCTTAAACATATTATCAACAAACTGTTTAAAGTTCGTGCGTGTACTCATGAAACGTATCTTATCTCCCCCATAGGATGAATCTGAAACCAAGGGATGACCCATCGACTGGGCATGAGCCCGAATTTGGTGCGTCCGACCTGTTTCTAAATTAAATTTCACAAAAGAGCAGAATCCAAAAGATTCAATAACTTCATAATGCGTAATGGCTAATTTGCCATCTTCACTATCTTCTGGAAGCATATGCATAATCTTGCGGTCCTTAGGATGACGTGTGATTTTACCTCGCAAGGTACCTTTCGATTCTTTAGGAACTCCCCAAATTATGGCATAATATGTTCTTTCAATCGTATGATCGAAAAATTGCTTAGCCAAATAAGTCATGGCAAATTCAGATGTGGCAATGACCAATAAACCCGAGGTATCTTTATCGATTCGATGCACTAAACCTGGACGGATATTAATATTTCCAGGTAAATTTTGGCAATAATATAATAATCCATTGACCAAAGTACCTGTCCAATTACCATGTGCGGGGTGAACAACCATCCCCGGTTCTTTATTGATAATCATTAAATCATCATCCTCAAAAACAATGTTTATGGGAATATTTTCTGGTATTACTTCATTATCTCGTGGAGGTGTGGAGAACGAAACTGAAATTTCATCAAAAGGCTTAACCTTGTAATTTGATTTAATCAACTGATTATTTACCTTCACAGCTCCAGCTTCTATACCCGTTTGAATTTTTGACCGGCTGGAATTTGCAATTTTAAGCAATAAATATTTATCTATTCTTAACAATTGTTGACCTTTGTCAACAACAAAGTTATAATGCTCAAATAAATCATCTTCTGATTCAATTGGGTCTATTTCTGGATCTATGGACATCTTACAATTTGAAAAACAATATTTACGTTTACCATCGGCAATCGATGAAATCCATGATGAACTCTTTGATCAAAAAGGAATACGTGTTTTTGTCAAACGAGATGATTTGATTCATCCCATCATCAGCGGGAATAAGTGGCGCAAATTACGGGAATATATTCAAATAGCGCAATTAAAAGGGTATAAGCATCTGATTAGTTTTGGTGGCGCCTATTCAAATCATTTGTATGCGCTTGCTTTTGCAGCCAAAGAAATGGGCTTAGCCTCAACAGGCATCATAAGGGGTGATGAATTAACATCAAAAAGCAATACGTATTTAACTCAAATGGAAGCCTGGGGCATGGATTTACAATTTGTTTCCCGAGCGAGATATCAGCAAAAAGAAGTACCTAAAGAGATCAATATAAGTAACGCCCTGATAATTGCTGAAGGCGGTTTTGGAAAATTAGCTATTAAAGGTGTCTCGAGTATTACTAAAGAATTTATTCAAGGTGATTTCAAACACCTAATGTGTCCAATTGGTACTGGAGCAACTTATCTTGGTCTTTGTGAATCAACTAATAATATTGAGGTTCATGGCATACTAACCTTAAACAACTTAAAAGAAATTGAGTCGAATGCCATAGAGGTGGGAATTCCAATCCAACAAATTTACGATGCCTACATTTTTGGTAAGTATGCGAAGCAACCCAAAGAATTGGTCAATTTTTGCCAATTGTTTGAACAAAAACATCAAATAAAAATAGAGCCCATTTACACCGGAAGAATGTTTTATGGACTCTATGATTTAATTCGAAGAGATAAATTCAAGCCAGGAAGCAACCTATTAGCGCTGCATACAGGTGGGGTTAAATCTTAACCCACAGATCCTTCTAGTGATATAGCTAATAATTTTTGGGCTTCAACGGCAAACTCCATAGGAAGTTGATTCAAAACTTCTTTGGCATACCCATTAACAATTAATGCTACGGCAGTTTCAGAAGACAAACCACGTTGGTTACAATAAAAAATTTGATCCTCCCCTATTTTTGAAGTAGTTGCCTCGTGTTCAACGGAAGAAGAACTGTTCTTTACTTCCAAATAAGGAAATGTATGTGCACCGCATTTATCACCCAATAATAAAGAATCACATTGTGAGAAATTCTTAGATTTATCTGCTTTGCGTGCCACTTGAACTAAGCCACGGTAAGAGTTTTGAGAAAAACCTGCTGAAATACCCTTCGAAACAATCCGAGATTTCGAATGCTTCCCTAAATGTATCATTTTAGTACCCGTATCAGCTTGTTGGTAGTTGTTTGTAACTGCCACCGAATAAAACTCGCCAATCGAATAATCCCCTTTTAAAACCACAGATGGGTATTTCCAAGTTACGGCAGAACCTGTTTCTACCTGAGTCCAAGATAATTTAGAATGAGCCCCATCACAAATTCCACGTTTCGTTACGAAATTAAAGATTCCACCTTTTCCATCTTTATCCCCAGGATACCAGTTTTGAACCGTGCTATATTTAACTTCTGCTCCTTTGTGAACAAATATCTCTACTACCGCAGCATGCAATTGGTTTTCATCACGCTGAGGCGCAGTACAACCTTCTAAATAACTCACGTACGAATCTTCATCGGCAATAATTAATGTTCGCTCGAATTGGCCCGTACCTGCCGCGTTTATACGGAAGTAGGTAGAAAGTTCCATGGGGCAACGAACGCCTTTAGGGATGTAACAGAAAGAACCGTCAGAGAAAACAGCTGCATTCAATGCAGAAAAGAAATTGTCTTTCACAGGAACAACGCTACCCAAATATTTCTTTACTAATTCTGGGTGCTCTTTAACGGCCTCTGAAATGGAACAAAAAATAATCCCTTTTTCCGCCAAAGTTTCTTTATAGGTTGTAGCTACAGAAACCGAATCAATAACAGCATCAACAGCCACAGCAACACCTGAAATACGTTTTTGTTCGTCTAAAGAAATCCCTAATTTTTCAAAAGTACGACGCAACTCAGGATCTATTTCATCCAAGGAATTAATTGTTTTCTTAGGCTTGGGAGCTGAATAATATTTTAAAGCTTGATAATCAGCTGGTGTATAAGTCAAATTAGCCCAATCAGGTTCCTTTAACGTTTTCCAATGATTAAAAGCAGCCAAACGCCACTCAAACATCCATTCAGGTTCGTTCTTTTTATCAGAAATAAAACGAATAATAGATTCGTCTAAACCCATAGGGGCTTCATCCGTCTCAAAAGTGGATTCAAATCCATATTTATAATCTGAATTTGTTACCTCTAATAAAATATCATCTGGGTGCTCTGCCATCTCTTTTAATAATTTGAATTACAAAATTACGAATCAAATTATAAAATAGAAGCATTTATTAAGAACGAATCTAAATAAATTAAAATAATGGTGTATTTCGAATTAAACTTTCTTCCAAAGAGATAAAAGTTTCTGTTCGTTGGATGCCCGTAACGCGTTGAATTTTATCGTGAAGAACTTCACGTAGGTGTTGCGTATCCCGACAAATTATTTTGGCAAATATGCTGTAAATACGGTTTAATGGTTGTAAAACCTTTTGGGAATTTAGTTACCGCGTCCTCGTTGGATACAGCTGGCGTAATTATGACGTCCTCGCCGTTTGTCCAATCTGCTGGTGTCGCTACTTGATAATAAGCAGTTAATTGCAGTGAATCAATGACGCGCAATAATTCGGTGAAATTACGACCAGTTGACGCTGGATAAGTTAGGGTTAGTTTAATTTTCTTATCGGGTCCAATAATGAAAACAGAACGAACAGTTGCTTTTTCTGAAGCATTAGGGTGGATCATGTCATATAACAATGCCACTTTTTTCTCAGGATCTGCAATGATAGGGAAGTTTACTTTTACATTATTCACCTCTTCTATATCGGGTACCCATTGATTGTGAGAATCTAAATCGTCTACGGAAATAGCTATTGCTTTTACGCCACGTTTTGCAAAATCGCCCGCTAACAAAGCCGTTTTTCCAAGTTCTGTTGTGCAAACAGGAGTGAAATCAGCAGGGTGACTAAATAACATAACCCATGAATTATTTATCCATTCATGGAAATTGATTGGACCTTGTGTTGTTTCTGCACTAAAATCCGGTGCGATATCGCCTAGATGTAAAGCCATAATAATAGGGGTTTAGGTTAATACAAATTCTACTAAATTTATAGACTATTTTCAAATAAAAAAAGCAATCCTAAAATAAGATTGCTTTTAACATTACACTTCATCAACAAACTAAAAACCAAATAATTAAAATGCTGTAGGAGAAGGATTCGAACCTCCAAGGTGCAGTTAGCCGCGACACAGAACTGATTTAGTGGTCAACCCATTACGCCGTGTTTATCCTGAACTCACCACCCCCGAGACAGGAGGGCACGTCTGCCAATTTCATCACCCTACAGTGAAAAAATAACTACCTTTGTAATTATCTTGAGACAAATATAAAAGATGATTTTAATTATTTCAAAATATTTTAAAAAAAATATCAATTTGTTGGATAATTTTTAAAAATTGAACCTAAATATTGAAAATTTCGAATGGACAAGAAGACAGATTTAGATCCTTTAGATTATAAAATTCTTAAAATACTCGTTGAGGACGCAAATTTACCTTATACTGAAATAGGCCAAAGGTTAGATGTTTCTGGAGGTACTGTGCATGTGCGAATGAAAAAGATGGAATCCATGGGTATTGTTAAAGGTGCTCAGTTATTGATCGATTATTCAAAAATCGGTTGGGATATCACAGCTTTTTTAGGTATTTATTTAGACAAAAGTTCACTGTATGAGGACGTCGCTAAGCAACTAGAAGCGATACCGGAAGTCGTTAACATTCATTACACGACTGGGATCTACAGCATTTTTGCCAAAATTATTTGTCGGGATACGCAGCACTTACGCGAAGTATTGCATGATAAAATTCAACGGGTCAGCGGAATCCAGCGGACGGAGACATTTATCTCTTTGGAGGAGAGTTTAATACGGAATACACCATTATTTTAGTTTATTTAGATTCATTCTACTTAAATGCTTCTATTTTATCTTTTCGCTTTGTAATTTTGTGTTCAAACTATAAAAGAACATGGCAGAGCATCCTGATGATATTTTATTGGAGGTAACGAATTCCGACTACAAGTATGGTTTTGAGTCGAATTTTGAAACTGATGAAGCCCCAATGGGTTTGGACGAATCGATTATTCGATTTATTTCTGATAAAAAAAATGAACCTGAATGGATGTTTGAATGGCGTTTAGCCGCATTCAATCATTGGAAAACATTAAAAGAACCCGATTGGGCTAATTTGACTTATACGCCATCGGATTATCAAGCACTTAAATATTATTCCGCTCCGAAACCAAAGAAGACCTTGAATTCCTTGGATGAAATTGATCCGGAACTTCGCCGGACTTTTGAGAAATTAGGGATCTCCCTTGATGAGCAAAAACGTATTTCAGGAGTAGCTGTTGCCGTGGACGCGGTTATTGACTCCGTTTCTGTGGCAACTACGTACAAAGAGACATTAGCTGAAAAGGGAATTATATTTTGTTCGATTTCTGAAGCCATTAAAGAACATCCTGAATTGGTGAAAAAATATTTGGGGAGTGTTGTTCCCGTAAAAGATAACTTCTTTTCGGCGCTTAATGCGGCGGTATTTTCCGACGGATCTTTTTGCTATATTCCGAAAGGCGTGCGTTGCCCGATGGAATTATCAACGTATTTCCGGATCAATGCGGCTGGTACTGGTCAATTTGAACGTACGTTGATTGTGGCAGATGAAGATTCGTATGTAAGTTATTTAGAAGGCTGTACGGCTCCACAACGCGATGAGAATCAATTGCATGCAGCTGTGGTCGAAATATTTGTACACAAGGGAGCTGAAGTAAAATATTCTACGGTTCAAAACTGGTATCCTGGCGATAAAGAAGGGAAGGGGGGGATTTTCAATTTTGTTACCAAACGTGGAATTTGTGATGGAGAGCATTCTAAATTATCATGGACTCAAGTAGAAACAGGTTCTGCCGTTACTTGGAAATATCCATCTGTCGTTTTAAAAGGAGATTATTCGATTGGTGAGTTTTATTCTGTGGCAGTTACCAACAACTACCAACAAGCCGATACGGGTACTAAAATGATTCACTTGGGAAAACACTCGAAATCACGTATCGTGTCGAAGGGTATTTCCGCAGGTTTTTCACAAAACTCTTACCGTGGATTAGTACAAGTGGCTCGGAAAGCGGATAAATCCAAGAACTTTTCACAATGCGATTCCTTATTATTAGGTGATAAGTGTGGAGCGCATACGTTCCCGTATCTTGAAGTAAAAAATAGTTCTTCTTCGGTGGAGCATGAAGCGACTACGTCTAAAATTGGAGAGGATCAAATTTTCTACTGTAATCAAAGAGGCTTATCGACAGAAACTGCCATTGCACTCATTGTCAATGGATATGCCAAAGAGGTATTAAATCAATTACCTATGGAGTTTGCTGTTGAGGCGCAGAAGCTTCTAGCTATTTCATTAGAAGGCTCCGTAGGTTAAACTTTAACTCCACCTGTATGAATGGCCATGATTTGGCTACCAGGTTTAAAGTAATCCTTTGAAATTAAGTCATAGAGTCCATAGAACATTCTTCCGGTGTATATGGGCTCTATTTTTATGTGGTGCTTTTGGTAAAATGTCGTGCAAAATTCCTCTAATTCGAATGACTGCTTAGCATATTTGCCAAAAATATAATTGTCATGTAATTCCTGAATAGGAATACCCAAGGCAGCTGAGTTAGCCTTAATCTCTTCCTTGTTGTTTAATGTGAGTACTCCGTGAATTTTTACTTCAGGCAATGATTGACTAATTCCTAAATAGGTGGCTCCCGTTCCAATTGGGCAAAACAAGTGATCCATAGATCCTAGTGATTGGATTTCGTTTGCGAGTGCAACTATTCCATCTATTGCCTCTTTTCCAAAGCCTCCCTCAGCAATCGTTATGCAATTTATTTGATTGATTGACTCGGGTATCAATTTTCGTTGATATTCAGCCCTTGTCATAAAATGTAGTTCCATTCCCCATTCTTGCATTTTCGTTAAATAAGGATTGCTTTTAGGGTTTAATTCTTCACCTCGTATGATCCCAATGGACTGTATTCCCAATATTTTTGTGGCATAAGCCAAGGCATATAAGTGATTTGAATAGGCACCTCCAAAACTAATAACACGCATAATGCCTTTTAATTGTGCGAATTGAATATATTCTCTTAATTTGCGCCACTTATTGCCACTGATGATGGGATGGATTAAATCATCTCGTTTGACAAAAACGTTAATTTGTTTTTCTTCAAACAACACATCATGAATTTCTACCAAGGGTGATGGTAAGTTCAAGTATTGTTTTTCAAATTGTAAGATGTCCATAGATCCAGAAATAGACCCAATTGAATCAGAAGATGATTTATTTGAGCATTTTAACTTTGTCGTTGACAAAGGTCAGCAATTACTCAGAATAGATAAATACTTATTGCTAAAAATTGCGAATTCGAGTCGGTCTAAAATACAAACGGGAATTGAGGCGGGTGCCGTTAAGGTCAATAATCAATTAGTTAAATCGAATTATAAGGTAAAGCCCTTTGATGAGATTTCTGTTTCTTTTTCAACTCCACCGAGAGATACGGAAGTCATTGCTGAAGATATTCCAATCAATATTGTATATGAGGATGATGATTTAATGATCATTAACAAAGAACCTGGTATGGTTGTTCATCCTGCACATGGCAATTGGTCGGGAACTTTGGTGAACGGTTTGCTCTATTATTGCCAAAATTTACCCGGAAATAACAATATACGTCCTGGATTAGTGCATCGAATCGACAAGGATACCTCAGGCTTATTGGTAATAGCTAAATCGGAATTTGCGATGACTTTTTTGGCCAAGCAATTTTTCGACCATAGCATAGAGCGTACCTATTATGCCATTTTGTGGGGTGTGCCCAAAGAACCTAAAGGGACATTGCGAGGTAACATTACCCGTCATCCAAAGGATCGTAAAATCATGTTTATGTTACCCGAAGATAGCGAAGAAGGGAAGTTGGCCATTACGCATTACGAAGTAATAGAATCATTTGGTTTTTGCTCCTTTGTTAAATTCAATTTGGAAACTGGACGGACCCATCAAATACGGGCACATGCCCAATCGATGGGCCACCCATTGGTTTCCGATGCTTCTTACGGTGGGGATAAAATTCGGTTTATGAGTACGAGAGCGAATTTTAAGCAGTTTGTCGACAACATGTTTAAGTTATGCCCAAGGCAAGCGCTCCATGCTTATTCATTAGGATTTGAGCATCCATCAACGAAAGAATGGATGCAGTTTGATAGTGAATTTCCTGCAGATTTTAATAATTTATTGAATAAGTTAAGACAGTTTACAAACGAATAGGTATGATTGAATTAAGACGTGCTACGCGGGAGGATATTCCTCAAATTTTTGAACTTGTCAAAGAGTTGGCTTTGTTTGAAAAAGCACCTGAGGAGGTAACAGCTACGTTAAATGATTATGAGGAGAATGGTTTTGGTGAAAATCCATTATTTGGATCCTATCTCGCATTTTATCAAGGTCAATTAGCTGGATTTGCGCTTTGGTATTATCGTTTTTCCACTTGGAAGGGAAAACGTTTTTACCTGGAAGATTTGTATGTGAAGGAGAAGTTCCGAGGATTAGGAATCGGTAAACAACTCATTGAAATTTGTTTTGAAGTAGCTAAGGAAACCAAGTGCACGGGAATGATGTGGCAGGTCTTGGATTGGAATACGCCTGCCATTGAGTTTTACAAGCAATACAATGCCAATTTTGATGGAGAATGGATTAACGTCAATGTTAATTTATAGCGAATTACGATCAATGAAGTAATAGTCGTTGGAGTAGCGTCCTTTTGTTTTCTCAAGGATCATTTTTGCTGCGCGTTGCCCCATCAATGCGAAATCATTCGAAATAACAGATATCCCTTCTGAGATAATCTCTTTCAATGGCGTATCGTCGTAAGAGATGACACCTATTTCACGGCCAAATTTCCATTGTTTTTTCGTACACCAATTGATCATTTTTATCAAATCGAATTCGCGAAATACAATGTAGGCCTGATTTTCTTGAATATCTACTTCCTCCTCAAGGTCAGGGATGATATCATGATTCAATTCGTTATCGGCACAAAATTTTGTAAAACCTTTAATTATTCCATTCGGCGTATATTGAAAGCTTTTACTGCTTAAAACTAAATTGATCGCTTTGTATTTTTTAATTTTCGAATAACATTCGGATAATCCTTGGTAAATATTGGATTCAAAATTCTGAAACAAGATGGCTGCATCCGGTCCAAATTCCTTCACATCGATATCTAAAATTAATAACTTGTCTTTGGGTATTTTAGATAAAATAGCAGATACACTTTTGTTAAAATGTGGCAATATGATGTAGTGATTGTATTTTCCTACATTGTCATTGATTAAATTCTCAAAAAGATTAATATCATGATAATGAAAAAATAGGGTATGGGTCACACCTTCACCTAGATTTTCTAAAATATTATCCAAGAGTATTTCTTTATAAGGCGTTAATGCATCCATAAGGATGAAAACATTCAAATTACTGCGAGTATCCGTGGATGCCACATAAAAGCCCTTTCCATGATGTGAGGTAATTAATCCACGTTCTCTTAACTCATCATACGCTTTTGTGACGGTCATTCGAGCCATACCAAATTCATTGGCAACCACATTGATGGATGGTAATTGTTTTCCACGTTCAAAATTCCCTGAATCAATGGCATCTACGATGCTGTCGATTAGTTGTTGGTATTTGGGTTTATTACTATTTGGATCGAATTGAATCATGGTATTAATTCATTAATGAATGACAATTTGTTTTTCTATGTCTTCTAACGTGGCCCCTTTTGTTTCAGGCATCAAGTATTTAACATAGGCTAATTGACAGACCATCATGACAGCAAAAAAGGCAAAGATGGTTGTTTCTCCCATGAGGGTTGTAAAGATTGGGAAAAAGTTAGTTATTAAGGCCGCTAATATCCAATGCGTTAGGGAACCCCAGGCCATTCCCGTTGCTCGAACGGAATTTGGGAATATTTCGGAAATAAACACCCAAATGACAGATCCTTGCCCGATTGCATGCGCTGCGATAAATGCAAAAATATACATGGGCACCCATTCGAAGGTTGAACTATAAAAAGAGTATGCGATGAGACTTAAGGAAACGATGTAACCCACGGAACCAATATACATTAATACCTTTCGACCTACGCGATCAATTAAGTACCAGCCTAAAAGAGTGAAAATCAGATTCGCCACGCCAATTCCAGCGGATTGCAATAAGGCACTCGATTTATCTAAATGTGCCTCTTCAAAAATTCGTGGGGCATAATATAATACAGCATTGATACCCGAAACTTGGTTGAAAAACGAAAATAGAAATGACAATAGAAGTGGGCGATAATACTTATTGGTGAATATATTCTCTTTCTGGACAGATTTTGATTTGTTGGCTAATATGCGCTGAATTGTTGTTTCAGATTCCTCATCGACCAAATCTAGAATTTTTTTAGCCCCTGCTAAATCATTTCGATGCAATAATAAAAATGTCGGACTCTCAGGGGTGAATAGGATTAATATAGAAAATAAGAGGCTTGGTAATCCTACAATCGCCAACATATATCTCCAATCATTTTCGCCTAAACCACTCAAGAAATAATTGGATATATAGGCTATTAGAATACCTAAAACGATATTTAATTGAAAGGAAATTACCAATTTTCCACGGTGTTTAGCAGGTGCAATTTCGGAAATGTAGATGGGTGCCACGACAGATGAAGCACCAATGCCAAGACCACCCAAAAAACGGAAAATCATAAAACTGTTGACATCATTGGCAAGTGCCGCACCAATGGAGGAGATTAAAAAACTTAATCCGATCCAAAACAAGGTCTTTTTTCGGCCAAATTTGTCTGCGGGAATTCCACCAAAAGCTGCCCCAAGAACTGTACCATATAAAGCGGTGGCCATCGCAAATCCATGCGTCCAATCATCTAAATTCCAAAGTGCTTTGATTGTTTTTTCTACACCCGAAATCACAGTCATATCCATCCCAAAAAGCATTCCACCTAGTCCGACTGTAATGGACCAAAAAATTACATGTTTATTCATCCTAATATTATTTGATATACAAATTAATACCAAATTGTAGAATAAAGGTTGTAAGAAACGGACTTTTTAACCTAAGAATGTTTTTTAGAGGAGTAATAGAGAAGATGCTCGGGAGAAATATATTGTTTAAACTCCTCAATAAATTCATTGGGTTGCATTTGTTCGATTTCATGCACAAATGATTGGGGAGTTTTTCCTGTGAATTTTTTAAATGTGTGATTAAAATGAGCTGTATCGTAGAATCCCAATAGTTCAGCTAATTCTTGATTTTTTGAACTTTTATGTTGAGCAAAGTAAGCCAACGATTGATTAATGCGTTTAATTTGCAAATATTCTTTGGGTGTGATTCCTGTTAATTCGATGAAAGAACGGGTTATCGTTTTATACAAAGCTGCATTAATTTCTTGATCCGATTCTAGAATTTGAACAAAATGGTTTAATCTATTCCATTTTTTGACTTTGGATTCGACCAATTGTGGTGTAAAATATTCTTCAAATAACTGAATTCTATCTTCAAATTTCTGAGCCATTAGTAGATTGGCAAGGAAATATTCATTCGGTTTAAATAATAGATTCTCTAGAGGACAATTCTTGTTATTAAAATTTTTAAATGATTCATGGCTAAAACAAGCCAAGCCCCCTAATTTAAATTTAATACCAAATATGTGATTACCAACTTGATGTTTGTAATACGTCGGTAATGTATGTAAAGATTCAATAATAGCGCCTTCAATGGGGGAGAAATCTTCCGGTTTTTGAACTGAACGGTAATAGGTATTTCCTAACGAAAAGGTAATAACAACTTGATCTTCGGGAAAGATAGTTTCAACCTCATAAGGGATATCCGAAATATCATCCATTTTCTTCTCCCAATAATGGTCGATGTAATTGGCTAAAATGCCTTCCGGTTTTTTATAGTGAATTAACATGGGCACATTATTTTATATACCTTTTAGCTACTGCACTTGCACAAAACCCTAAAAGAATTAATAAGATCAGTGCTTTTTGTAGATCAAAAAAATCTGCTAAATAACCAATCACGACGGGTCCAATTAAAAAACCAATATAGGCAATCGTAGATACACCTGCAATGGCTATGGCTGGTTCTATGTTTTTTTGATTCCCTGCTTGCGAGTATATGAGAGGAACTATGGTTGATATTCCTATTCCAGTTAAAAAACAACCCACTATTTTTAATTCAACCTGCGGAATAAAAATAGTTATTAACATTCCTAGTCCCACTAAAATTCCATTACTAATGAGTATGTTTTTAACTCCAAATTTTTGAGATATATAATCGCCAGTAAAACGACCCGCGACCATGGCAAGTGCAAAGGATGAAAAACCAATCGTCGCGGGATAACTATTGCTAAGAACATTTTCCTTAAAATATAAAGTTATCCAATCAGCCATTGCTCCTTCGCACAACATGCCGCAAAATGCAATGAGTGCAAGTATGGTTAAATAAGGTCCTAGATTTAAGAAAGAGGACTTTGTCTTTTGTTGTTCCGATTTAGCCTCTTCACTTTTAATCAGGTTTGGATAAAATATTGGGATGCTGATTAAATTTAATCCAGCTATCATGTAAAAATGTATTTGAAACTCATACCCGTTTTTCGATAAATATCCCCCTATTAAAGAGCCTAACATAAGCCCTATGGAGAATATGGCATGAAAAGATGACATAATGATCTTATTCATTTTTGACTCAAGCGACACAACCTGTGTATTCATAGCAATATTTAAGATGTCGCCAGCCATTCCGAAGAAAAATAAACACGTGAATAAACTATATGAACTCCAACTAAATCCAATGATTGGAATCACTAAAATGTACAGGAATACAGCTACAATACATATAATTCGAGAATTGAACTTAGCAATCAACCAACCAGCTAAAGGTAGAGAAACGAGTGAACCTAAAGGTAATCCCATTAAAATAGTTCCTAATTGGGCATCAGACAATTGCAACAAGTATTTAAAGTCGGGAATGCGGGTTGCCCATGTAGCAAAGTTCAAACCACACAACAAAAATAATATTCCGATACTAATTCTATGTTTAACGAATTCACTCATGATAATAAACGCTTTTTAACATCTAACCAGGAATTCATACGTTCATATTCATTTAAATGTAGATTGTGTGGGGCGGTGAATAGGAGAGGAGTGCCTGTAAAAGTTTTCAGATTCTTTTCATGATCATCGATTAAATAGTCGGCCAAAATCATGTGTTTATGCCCACAAAAAACGATGTGTTGCCATCCAATAAACGGAAAATGCGTTTTCATCCAATTCAATTTTTCCTTCATCGAGTTTGGAAATTCTGTGGCAGCCGATACAATAAATACCTCATACTTTTCCATTAATGACTGAATCACCTCAACAGCATCTGGTTTAACGGGGATATCTTCAAAAAATCCTTCATCCCAAAGGAAATCGTTGTTGGAAAGGTATAATTCGTAAAAGCCTTTTTTCTCCTCATTCGAAGCATTTAATAAGGTTTCATAAGTGAAATTACCTTGTACTCGTTTATTAATGTATTGGATGATTTTGACAGTTGTATCTGCCATGACATCATCCATATCGATTGCTATTCTTTTCATGTTTTCTATAAATAAAAAACTCCCCAAATATGGGGAGTTTTTAGTAGATAATCTAACGAGGGATTACATCATTCCTCCCATTCCGCCGCCTGGGGCGTGTGAGTGAGGTGCTTCGTTAGCAGGCTTGTCGGCAATAACACACTCTGTCGTTAACAATAAACCAGCAATAGAAGCTGCGTTTTCTAACGCCAAACGTGTTACTTTCGTTGGGTCGATAATACCCGCGGCAATCATATTCTCATATTTGTCTTCGCGTGCATTGTATCCGTAATCATCTTTTCCGCCTTTAACCGCATTGATAACTACTGATCCTTCACCTCCTGCATTGGCAACAATGGTGCGTAAAGGAGCTTCAACCGCCTGACGAATGATATTGATACCTGTTGTTTGATCTTCGTTTTCACCTTTCAAACCATCTAATGATGAGATCGCACGAATTAAAGCCACACCACCACCGGCGATGATTCCTTCCTCTACAGCCGCACGTGTTGCGTGCAATGCATCATCAACGCGGTCTTTCTTTTCTTTCATCTCTACCTCTGTTGCTGCGCCAATGTAAAGAATAGCTACACCACCCGATAATTTTGCCAAACGCTCCTGTAACTTCTCACGATCGTAGTCCGATGTGGTATTTTCGATTTGAGCTTTGATTTGATTCACACGGTTCGTGATATCATCAGCTGAACCAGCACCATTGACAATCGTCGTATTGTCTTTGTCGATGATGATTTTTTCCGCTTGACCTAAATATTCAATTGTAGCGTTCTCTAATTTGAATCCGCGTTCTTCTGAAATAACAGTACCGCCTGTAAGGATAGCGATGTCCTCAAGCATAGCTTTACGACGATCTCCAAAACCTGGAGCTTTCACTGCCGCCACTTTTAGCGCACCACGAATTTTGTTAACGACTAAAGTAGCTAAAGCTTCGCCATCCACATCCTCTGAAATAATTAACAATGGACGCCCAGTTTGAGCAACACCCTCTAAGACAGGTAATAATTCTTTCATTGAAGAAACCTTCTTCTCTGAAATCAAGATGAATGGCTTTTCCAATTCAACCTCCATTTTTTCTGTATTCGTGACGAAGTAAGGAGATAAATAACCACGGTCGAATTGCATACCTTCTACCGTTTTAACCTCCGTTTCAGTACCACGAGCCTCTTCTACCGTGATAACACCTTCACGACCTACCTTATCCATCGCAGATGAAATCATTGTACCGATTTCGAAATCATTATTAGCTGAAACGGTTGCTACCTGTGCAATTTCATTAGATGTTGTAATCGGACGTGATTGAGATTTTAAGTTTCCTACGATTACCTCGACTGCCTTCTCAATTCCTTTTTTCAAGTCCATTGGATTAGCACCCGCTGCTACGTTCTTTGAACCAATCGTATAAATCGCTTGAGTTAAAACTGTAGCTGTTGTCGTACCATCACCAGCTTGATCAGCCGTTTTTGATGCTACTTCTTTCACTAATTGAGCACCCATGTTTTCCACAGCGTCCTCTAATTCAATCTCTTTTGCTACCGAAACACCATCCTTCGTAATAGATGGGGAACCGAATTTTTTATCAATAATTACGTTACGCCCTTTAGGTCCTAAGGTAACCTTAACCGCATTTGCAAGGGTATCAACCCCTCTTTTCATCTTTTCGCGCGCTTCGCTGTCGAAATATAATTCCTTTGCCATGAT
Organism: Aquirufa sp.; assembly: GCA_046073805.1. Classification (GTDB taxonomy): domain Bacteria; phylum Bacteroidota; class Bacteroidia; order Cytophagales; family Spirosomataceae; genus Aquirufa. Next base: position 7,664 of record JBJTMZ010000206.1, on the reverse strand, counting down.
ATATTAATTTGATTAATAGGTTAAACTAAATTACAAAACTGCAAAAATGTCAGATTCACGCATGATTAAATAATCTTTTCCTTCGATCGTGATCTCTGTGCCAGAATATTTACCATATAAAACTTCATCGCCAACTTTAACTGTAATGGGTTCATCTTTTTTGCCATTTCCAACAGCGACAATGATCCATTTTTGTGGTTTTTCTTTTGCAGTATCTGGAATGATAATTCCAAACGCAGTTTTTTCCTCCGCAGCAGCAGGCTCAACAATAACGCGATCTGCTAATGGTTTGATCGTTAATTTTGACATGGTTATAATAAATTTAAGTTTTGTAAATGATAATTTCTATAAATAGAAATGCGTGACTACATAATCAATATGTATGCCACGCATCGAATACTGAAAAAATGTCAGCTATTTATTTTGATGTAGGAGCCGTAGCAGGTGCAGGAGCCATTGGAGCTGGAGCAGCAGGAACGGTTTTTGTTGCAGCTTTTTCCACATTAACAGATTGGGTTGCATCTGTTGTCCCATTTGAAATAGTAAAGTTTGTAACAAGAACTAAAACTAAAATAGCGATTGAAAATCCCCAAGTTAGTTGTTCTACCAAATCTCCTGTCTTTTGAACACCAAACATTTGTGTCGCTCCCGAGGAACCAAATTCACCACTGATTCCTCCGCCTTTCGGATTTTGAACCAAAATAAGGATAATCAATAGCACTGAAAAAAGTACGATAAGGGAAATTAATAGCGTAAACATATTTATTCTGTTATATTTTGTTGTATTTCTGAAATTCGAGATGCAAAGTAAAGCCTTTTTTCAGGTTTTGCCAAGATTAATTGTTCATATATCTCGATAGCCTGTTGATATTTTTCCTGTTTTAGCAGGATTATGGCAAATGTTTCCGACACAGGAGGGGACCACTTTGTATCGGCTAAGTCGACAGATGACTCCATGTCATCTGTATTTGTCATTTTTTTAGGCTTTGATAGGGTAGGAAGATTTTCTAAAAATTGATTGATAATATCGGCTTGATTTGAATCTACATTTGATTTAACGAATATTTCTGGGGCATCATGATTTAACTGATAAAATTGTGCTCTTAATGGAGAGCGCAAAGCGGTTTTTTGCAATTGATTCTTCCCTTGTTGGTTATTCCAACTTAATAAATAGAAAAATGGATGCTCATCTTGCTCTAATGACAAATCACTTAAAAATGATTCGTTATCACGATCAAATCGATTTAGCAAATACCATAAACGTTGGGATTTATTTATTTCCATTACCAATCTCCAGCTATTTTATTAAACAAATCTAAAATGATTTGATCGGTTAATTTAGGGATTAATGTCTTCTCTACCTGAGTTAAGGTTTGATTTTGAGGGAAATCTTGATAAAATGAAAATTCTTGTTCAAAATTCTTTGTATCGTCTAATCGGTTAACCACGTTAAAGGAAATTTTTAAAGTCAACCTGTTCAATCCCGCTTTATCATCAGTAGTGGGCGCCTGTGGAGTTAATTCATAACCAACGATGGTACCTTCGATCAATAAATCGGGGTTTTGGTTCACAAGCTTTAAAGTTGTATTTCGTTGGAAATACTCTTTTAATTTTTCATTTACGGTTAGACTCAAATTTGTTGGCCCACCTGCAATCTCAAGCCGAATATTATTAATCTGAATTGTCTTTAAATCAGCAGATAAACTAGCTCCTTTGAAGCTGTAGCAACTATTCATGCAGATTAACACAAAAGTCAATAATACATTAGGCCAAGTCTTCCAAATCATATTGTTTGATTTTGCGGTATAAGGTTCGTTCTGAAATCCCCAAATCTTTAGCGGCATGTTTCCGTTTATTTTTGTTTTTTTTCAATGCCTTGATGATGATTTCTTTTTCTTGTTTTTCAAGCGATAACGTCACATCTTGGCTCGGAGTAATGACCTCCTCATAATTTAAATCAATCGGTTCCTCGTTACTTATAGAAATAGCTTCAATAGGCTCCTCTACGCGTTGGGCGGGTAAAGCAAATCCTTCAGCAGGTTTTATGTCGGCGAATAGATTCGCATTTTCATTCAAAATATCGTATCCCACTCCATTTCCAGACTCAATAACTTTTAGAAGTATTTTCTTTAATTCGGTTACATCCCGCTTTAAATCAAACAATATTTTATAGAGAATTTCACGCTCGTTCATTCCCTCAGGACTTTGAAAGAAATCAGACTTAATAACGTTCGATTTGATTTTAGGTTCGTTAAAAGCTAGATATTCTTGAAGTTTGTCCTCATCAACTATCCGGTCTCCTAATTCTAAAACAGATATTTGTTCGGCCAAATTTTTCAACTGCCTAATATTGCCAGGGAAATGTTGCTTTTGTAGCAAAATTTTGGCCTCATTAGTTAGGGAAATTGGTTTTACACGATGTGATTCTGAAAAGTCGGTCGTAAACTTTCTAAACAATAATTCAATATCATTTCCACGTTCCCGCAGGGGCGGTACATAAATGGGTACGGTACACAAGCGATAATATAAATCCTCTCTAAATTTCCCCTTATTAATCGCGTCTTGTAGATTTAGATTGGTAGCTGCGACTACGCGCGTATTCGTTTTTTGTACTTTTGATGATCCTACACGGTAAAACTCCCCATTTTCTAACACACGTAGGAGGCGTGCCTGAGTTCCTAAGGGCATTTCTGCAATTTCATCTAGAAAAATGGTACCACCATCCGTTACTTCAAAATAGCCTTTTCGTGCCTCAATTGCTCCCGTAAAGGATCCTTTTTCGTGTCCAAATAATTCTGAATCAATTGTTCCTTCGGGAATAGCGCCACAGTTTACTGCGATGAATTGTCCATGTTTGCGCTTTGAGAGGGAATGAATAATTTTTGAAAAAGATTCTTTTCCGGATCCACTTTCCCCCGTAATGAGTACGGTCATGTCAGTGGGTGCCACTTGTTCTGCAATGGAAATCGCATGCAGTAGGGAAGGAGCATTCCCTATGATTCCAAACCGTGCTTTTAAAGCTGTCAAATGACTTGTTTCCATGTGGCTTTAATTTACGAGTTCCCCAATTAATGTACCTGTAGTGCAAGATATGATCTTTACATGAACATATTCGCCAATTTTTTCTTTCCCCTTTGGAAAAACGACTACTTTACAGGAATCAGTTTTTCCAAAATGATGCAGATTTGATTTTTTGGAATTACCCTCTACAAGTACTTTTTCTACTTTTCCAATATACCGATTGTTTCGAATACCCGAATGTTTTCTTTGCAGTTCAATAATTTCAGCTAAGCGTCTTGATTTAACTTCTTCCGGTACATCATCTGGATACTTTTTGGCGGCAGGTGTTCCTGGTCGTTCGGAATAAATAAACATATACCCAAAATCGTATTGAACTTCTTCCAATAGCGATAATGTATCCTGGTGCTCTTCTTCCGTTTCTGTGCAAAATCCAGCAATAATATCGTGTGAAATCCCGCATTCATCACCTAATATGGTTTTTATCGCTTTGATTCTGTCTAAATACCACTCACGTGTGTAAGTACGATTCATTAAGTCAAGAATCCTATTATTTCCGCTTTGCGCCGGTAAGTGAATATTCTTACAGATATTTTCATAGCGCGCCATGGTATGTAAAACCTCATCTGTAATATCCTTTGGATGCGAGGTAGAGAAACGAATACGTAAATCCGGATGAATTTGTGCCGTCTTTTCTAATAAATTGGCAAAATTAATTGATTCACCAGTTTCGGGATTTTTCCATTGATACGAATCAACATTTTGACCTAATAAATTAACCTCTCGATAACCTTGGTCAAATAAGGTTTGACATTCTTTAATAATTGAGTCTAAGTCGCGCGATCGTTCTCGACCTCGTGTGAATGGAACGACACAAAATGAGCACATATTATCACATCCGCGCATGATACTTACGAATGCTGTTACACCATTGGTATGGAGTCTAACAGGTTCGATATCCCCGTAAGTTTCTTCTTTGGACAGAAAGACATTGATCGCTTTTTGACCATTTTCAATTTGTTCTAAAAGATTAGGTAAATCGCGGTAAGCATCAGGACCAGCTACTAAATCAACCAATTTTTCTTCTTCGATTAATTTGGTTTTTAGTCGTTCTGCCATGCAACCTAAAATTCCAATGGTAATTTCGGGTTTCTTGGCTTTCAGGCCTTTAAATGTTTGAAGTCGATGACGTATTTTATTTTCTGCATTGTCACGAATCGCACAGGTATTTAATAAAATGGTGTCAGCTTCATTTATATTCGACGTGGTGCCATAACCTTTATCTATGAGAATCGATGTCACAACTTCGGAATCAGCAAAATTCATTTGACAGCCGTAGCTTTCAATGTATACTTTTCCCAAAAAATCGCTTTGCCGATAATCCGCAGATATTCTTGGAGAATCCAATGCTTCCTTTTCCTCAGTAGATAAAACCTTTAACGCTTGCATAGACTTGATAACTGTAAATGACTTACAAAGTTATGACATTTTGTCAGAGAATGCTAAACGATAATCCCGGAATTTAAATAAATGACTTGATCTGATTGGGACGTTAAGCCCTCATTGTGTGTGACCATAATGATTTGTTGATTATAGGTCTCCTTCAGTCGAACAAACATTTCATACAGTGCATCCGCATTTTTGTTATCAAGGTTTCCCGTTGGCTCGTCAGCTAAAATGAGCTGGGGTTTATTAATTAGCGCTCGAGCTACGGCAACTCTTTGTTGTTCCCCTCCCGATAATTGGCTCGGATATTTATTCATCAAGTTTTGAATACTTAGATGATTAATGATATCATGAAAATAACTTTCTTGTTCATCGTTTAATTTCTTCTCACGAATGAATAGAGGCAGTTTGATGTTTTCCTCGCTAGTAAATTCGCCTAATAAATTATGGAATTGAAAGACAAAGCCGAGATTTTGATTCCTGAAATTTGCTAATTCGTTGTCCTTTAATTCGCTGTATTGGATATTGTTTAATTTAATTTGCCCCTCATCGGGTTTTAGAAGTAAGCCTATGATTTGAAGTAATGTGCTTTTACCTGATCCCGATGGCCCTAAAATGGAAACCAATTGATTGTCGGGGATACTTAAATTAATTTTATTTAGAATCAATTGTGTTCCATAGGATTTGGAAATATTTTTTAATTCTAACATTTTATTGGCTTATTTTTAGATTTTTAAAGAGATGTGCGAACTATTTAAAAGTTTGGCAAATAAATAGTAATTTCACGAAATTAAAATTTTTACTAAATGAATATTCACGAATACCAAGCAAAAGAAATTCTAAAAGGCTACGGAGTAAGAATTCAAGAAGGAATTGTTATTGACAAAATCGAAGATGCGATTTCAGCCGCAGAAGCATTAAAAGCACAAACTGGTACTGGTTGGTTTGTCGTAAAGGCGCAGATTCACGCAGGTGGTCGCGGTAAAGGTGGCGGAGTGAAGTTGGCAAAGAATTTAGATGAAGTAAAAGAAAGAGTTTCTCAAATTCTTGGTATGCAGTTGGTAACGCACCAAACAGGCCCAGAAGGTAAGAAAGTTAACAAAGTTTTAATCAGCGAGGATGTGTATTATCCGGGTGATTCAGAGCCAAAGGAATATTACATTTCTATTTTATTGGATCGTGGTCGTGCGTGTAACGTAATTATGGCATCTACGGAAGGTGGAATGGATATTGAAGAAGTAGCTGAACATACTCCTGAAAAAATAATCAAAGAGTGGATTGATCCGCGCGTTGGTTTACAAGATTTCCAGGCACGTAAGGTAGCATTTATGTTAGGCTTAAGTGGACAAGCGTTTAAGGAAATGGTTAAGTTTATACAATCCTTATACCGCGCTTATGTTGAAACTGATTCTTCGATGTTTGAAATTAATCCGGTATTAAAGACGTCGGATGATAAAATATTGGCGGTTGATGCGAAAGTTAATTTAGATGATAATGCGTTATATCGTCACAAAGACTTAGCCGTTTTGCGTGATATTGAAGAAGAGGATCCCTTGGAGGTTGAAGCATCTGAAAATGATCTAAATTATGTAAAATTAGACGGTAACGTTGGTTGCATGGTTAACGGTGCTGGTTTAGCGATGGCTACCATGGATATCATTAAATTATCGGGAGGAGATCCCGCTAACTTTTTAGATGTTGGGGGTGGAGCTAACGCGAAAACGGTAGAGGCAGGTTTCCGTATTATTTTACAAGATCCGAATGTAAAGGCTATTTTGATTAATATTTTTGGTGGTATCGTTCGTTGTGACCGTGTTGCCAATGGTGTTGTGGAAGCTTATAAAAACATTGGTGAAATTAATATTCCTATTATTGTTCGTTTACAAGGTACGAATGCAGAAGAGGGAGCGGCTATCATTAATAATTCAGGTTTGAAAGTATTCTCGGCTGTTTTGTTAAAAGACGCAGCTAAATTAGTATCTGAGGTTTTAAAATAATTTCAGATGAAAATCATTTGTGTTGGTAGAAATTACGTGGATCATATCAAGGAGCTATCGAATGATAGGCCTACGGATCCCGTAATTTTTATAAAGCCTGATACTGCTTTACTTGATTCATCGTCAGCCTTTTATTACCCATCATTTTCTACCGATGTGCATTACGAATTAGAACTCGTTTTTCGAATTGGGAAAGTTGGCAAGAATATTGAGGCTAAATTTGCTCACAAATATATAGATGCGATTGGGTTGGGAATTGATTTCACAGCTCGTGATGTACAAAGTAAGCTTAAAGAGAAAGGACTACCTTGGGAAAAAGCTAAGGCTTTCAATGGTTCAGCTTTTGTTTCCACGTTCCGACCGGTTCAAGAATCAGATTTCTCAAACTCAATTGATTTTCAGTTACTTAAAAATGGAGTTCAGGTACAAGATGGTTCATCTGATTTAATGATTTGGAATATTTCTGAACTCATAGCTGATATATCTCAATATTTTACTTTGAAGACGGGTGATTATATTTTTACGGGTACACCTGCCGGTGTAGGACCAGTTCAGATAGGGGATACGTTGACAGGGATTTTACAAGGGAATAAATTATTTGATTTATCGATAAAATAACATGGAATTAAGCATTGGTTCGGTTTCGCCCATTTTAGAATTTGTTGATTCATCAGGTCAGCATTTGTCTTTGCTTGGTAAAAAGACGGTTCTATATTTTTATCCAAAAGATAATACGCCTGGTTGTACTGCTCAGGCATGTAATTTGAATGAAAATTTAGATTATTTAGCAGGGAAAGGTTTTCAGGTTATTGGGGTTAGTACTGATTCGAATAAATCACACGATAAATTTATTGCGAAATACCAATTGAAGTTTTCATTGGTTTCGGATGAATCGCAAGATATTGTTAATGCATTTGGTGTATGGGTGGAGAAGTCTATGTATGGAAAAACCTATATGGGCATAGCTCGTACAACATTTATCATCGATGAAAAAGGAATTATAACAGAAATTATCACGAAGGTGGATACCAAAAATCATACGGAACAAATCCACTAATTATATTATGCAAACAATTGAATTACAAAAAGTAGCTTCTCAGGTTCGCCGGGATATTTTACGTCAGGTACATGGTTGCCAATCAGGTCACCCTGGAGGATCACTCGGATGTACTGATTTATTAGTGGAATTATACTTTAATTCCA
>JBJTMZ010000205.1:0-4093 GCA_046073805.1 Aquirufa sp. | reverse complement strand
AATTCAGGAATTATTGCCTGTTTGGGAGTCCATTATTTTAGGATCATCCTTAAAACTAATTCGAAATCAGATTCGGTTTAATGCCTTATCCAATTTTATCCAACATAAGCCAATTCCAAGTAAAGAGATTGAAGTGATTTTTTTGACTCCTTCAAGCCCTGTTAATTGGGACAAAATCATCTCTTATGGGGAAGGATTATTTGGAATTTTAATGCCTGATAAAAAAAGTGCCATTGCTTTGCTGCTTTCCCGTGAGATGGGAGCTAAAAGTTCTGCCCTTTTGAAGGGTTTAACGCTGTTTTTTGGGCTTTATGGTTTCCGACTGAAGCAGGAAGATTATTCGGCTTTGAAGGATTGGAAAGCGTATGGAGAATATTTTTCGGGCTTAAAGCAACAGTTTTTTGTTCTTTGTCCAGCCAAAATACAATTAGGGGTTTCGGAGATTCTTCTTTTGTCAGATATTCTACGCGTAGACACAGGAGCCTTGTTAACTTATGCCGATGATCAAGATCCTATCGTGGATGGGAATTGGTTGCAGAATTTGACGGTCAGCACTTTCATTTACATGCTGATTATACTTGTCTTAGGAGGCGGTGTTATTTGGTATACTGCATTCCGCTCGACAGATTCGGAGGAGGTTGCCACTGAAACCGAGGAGATTATTCCCGTAGATAGTTTAAATAAGTTGAACGACAGCTTGACGCGTGCGGTTTTGGATTCGACAAAATTGCGTTCGGATTCATTGACTACCTTAAGCTGGCCTAATGGAAAAGACTTCGATGTGCCTAAGAATTCGGTAATTGTAGGTATACATCAATATTTGTCGGATTCTACGCAAACAGATGCCTTGGAATTAGCGGCTTCTGAACTGGTGTTTAATGAAAAAACAGATCTGTTAGATAAGCCTGTGGATTATGTTTTTAAACGGATGGCTGAAGGTTTAAATAAGTATAAAGACGTTTCCTTAAAAATCCTTGTTCAGTCAGGAAAAGATGATCGAGCATCCTTAAAACGCGGGTTTGTAATTAAAAATCGATTAGTCGGCGAGGGACTTTCACCCGCTCGAATGGAGGTCAAAACAGGTGAATCATCAGGAGTTACTTTTGTTATTGCCAAGAAGCCTTTATTAAAATAATCCAATTCATTTGCTTTCTATTGTAAGTATGCCTACTTTTGTGGCATATTAGTACAAATGCATCCGCATAAATCGCTTGCAAGCAATTGCAAATCCCCTTCCAGACAGTTTAGATGGTTATTAGGTTTGATTACGGATGTGTTAGGGCATCATAATTAAACACACAAATCATGAGTGAAAAAATTCGCTTTGATAGTCTTCCTTTGTCGGAAGGTATCCAAGAAGCAGTAAAAGAAATGGGTTTTGAGTTTGCTTCCCCCATTCAATCAGAAGCAATTCCTTACGTTTTAGAGGGTCGTGACGTCATCGGACAAGCGCAAACAGGTACGGGTAAAACCGCAGCTTTTGGTATTCCAATGATCGAACACATCGTTCCGTTCGAGAAATTCGTACAAGCAATTATTTTATGTCCAACACGTGAGTTGGCCGTTCAGGTTTCGGAAGAAATGAAGAAATTGGCAAAATTCACGAAAGGCGTTTGGGTTACCACGGTATATGGTGGTGATTCGATTGATCGTCAGATTAAGTCCTTGAAGGCCGGTGCAAACATCGTTGTGGGTACGCCGGGTCGTGTGATTGACTTGATTGAACGTCGTGCGTTGAAGCTCCAACAAGCTTCTATGATTGTTTTGGATGAGGCCGATGAGATGTTGGACATGGGATTCCGTGAAGACATTGAAAGCATTTTGCAAGAAATGCCTGATGAGCGTCAAACTGTTTTGTTTTCAGCAACGATGTCTAAGCCAATTATGGCCTTGACAAGTCGGTATTTGACTGAACCTAAATTGGTGAAGGTTGTTAAAAACGAAATCACCAATGTTAATATTGAGCAATTGTATTTCGACGTGAAGGGTCGTGCCAAAATGGAGGTTACGACGCGTTTGATTGATTTTTATAATCTGAAATTGATGTTGATCTTCTGTAACCAGAAGAAGCGTGTCGATGAGGTGGTTGAAGAATTGGTATCTCGTGGCTATGCGGCAGAAGGATTGCACGGGGATTTACGCCAGAGCCAACGTACCCAAGTGATGAATCGTTTTCGTAATGGGAATGTATGTATCTTGGTAGCTACGGACGTGGCTGCTCGTGGATTGGACGTAGATAACGTAGATGCCGTAATCAATTACGATATTCCATTAGATGAAGAATATTACGTACACCGTATTGGTCGTACAGGTCGTGCCGGTAAATTCGGTAAGGCATTTACCTTGGTCGTAGGATCGGAGCGCAATCGTTTGCGTGAGATTATGAACTACACGAAGGTGAAAATTGATAAAGGAGTTATTCCATCATTCACGGATGTTGTGGGAATCAAGAAGGGCATGTTTATTGAGCGTGTTGCTGCGACGATTAACGAAGGTGATTTAGAGGTATTCTCGGATTCATTGGAAAATTTACACCATGCAGGATTTACGACGGAGCAAATTGTTGCTGCCTTGGTAAAGATGAACATGGGTATCCAAAAGAATGAGTTTGGAGATGAAAATTTAGAAGGCGAATTTGAGCGTCAATCACGCAAATACGGACGTGAGGAGCGTGGCGGTGGATACCGTGATCGTGATTCGCGTGGTGGTGAACGCCGCGGTGGTGGTCGTTTCGACCGTGATTCACGCGGTGGAGATCGTGGTGGACGTTTTGAGCGAGGTGGAGATCGCGATCGTGATCGTGGCCCACGTGGTCCACGTATGGATCGTGAGGGAAAACCTTACCGCAGTGATGAGAATATGGTTCGTATGTTCGTCAACATTGGTTTTAATGAAAAGATTTCTCCATCGAATATCGTGGGTGCCTTCGCAGGTGAAACCGGAATTCCAGGAAATGTCTTGGGACAGATTCAAATTGAAAATAAGCACACTTACGTGGATGTTCCAAAAGAATACGCCAAAGTGGTCTTAGATAAAATGGCTGGAGCAGCAATCAAAGGCAAGCGCGTTTTGGTTGAATTGGCGAAACCCGTTTAGTTCGATATTTTTTTTTTTGAGGGGCAGTCGAAAGATTGCTCCTTTTTTTATGACTTTTTGAGTCGGAAAAATTGCTTTGGAGCAATGGGATTTAACGAAATGATTCCCAATTCATAGAGTTCTATGCTGTGAATTGCTTGTTCCTTCGCCGCAATGTATTGCCAATTTTGAAGCGTTTCATCCGACTGTCTGATATTCATGCAGATGATTAGATTTGATGTGTCCTGCATCAATTCATCGATTAAATTTAATTGATTTATTTGAACCTGGTCCATATCAATCACATGTAATTTTCCAGCTGCCAATTTCAAATGTTGGCCGATTCCATGAATAAGCGCTTCGGTGATGTGCTGGGGTGCCGACTGATAAATTGGGTCTATGACTTGCGTGTATAAATCAAATACGAAAGGAGAATGTAATCCATGTGCTGTTTGAGCTGTCCAATTAAATGCGAATCGTTTGAACATTAGTTTTGCGCGAATTGAGTGGTTAATGAAAAGGCCGGGATGGGTATTTGAAAGGTCTCCTGATTCGTTAAGTTCAAAAAGGTATAATGTCCCTGCATTTTGCCAAATTCAGCCATGAGCGGGCATCCCGATGTGTAAGTAAATGAGGTATTGGGTTCCAAGATGGGTTGTTGGCCCACGACTCCCAATCCCTTCACTATCTCTTGATGCAAACCACCGTCTTTGATTTCCCAGTACCGACTGACCAACTGGACAGGTTGCATGGACCGATTTAAGATGGTAATTTGGTAACTGAAATAATATTGATAGGGACGCTGTATCTCAATATCTGGGATATGAGTTACAACGACATCAATGGATATTTCGGGTAATGCTTGCAAGGACATATTATGGCTTATGACGAATGATAGCGTAAAATTACAGGAATTACTGCACAATGATTGGAAATCCATCTTGAAATCTAGTTTGGCGTCCGACAATTTTCAGAAATTATCGAATCGTGTCGCGGAAGCTTATTCCCAAGAATCTGT
>JBJTMZ010000204.1:0-4013 GCA_046073805.1 Aquirufa sp. | reverse complement strand
GCCATGACTGCCCCTCGATGCGTGAAATAGGTCGTGAACTCCCGGGGTGCAGTTTCATCCTTTACCTGCAATTGAATCTTTTTGAGCTGCATCGGAAGCCATTTTCCATCTAATAAATAGTAGGGGATAGCTCCCCGCATTTCAACCTGCTCGCGGTACATATCCGATACATCCACTTGGCTGGAGGTATGCATCCAACCACCAAATTCATTAAATCCTTGATACACGAAAAACTGCCCCCAGGTAACAGCACCATACACATTCATACCCGCTTCACTATTCACATGAATCTCCGGACGAAAATAGAAACTGACGTGTGGATTGATGTATAGCATCGCATTTCCCGTTTTCGACAAGGATTTTCCAACCGCAAAACCATTGGAACCTACTAAATCCTCATCCTCCACTTTTTCCATGTTACGCACACTCACTAAATCGCCTAGGCCGTAAAAATGACCAACTTCCTTTTCGGTGATATCTCCTGTAGAAATTGCCCCAATCGACCCATCCGTCCATAATAGCGGATACCAGGGTTCAAAATGCGTTAACAAGGCTGGCTTAACCTCCGGATGTTTGGCTAAATAATAATTGATTCCATCTGCATAAGCATTCAGTAATTGCTTCAACCAAGCGGGTGCCTTCACATAATCTGCTTTTGCCTCTTGCGGATCGATGATCAAGCGCAAATACAAATCGTTCGCTAATTCACTCGGCCCATCCAACTCAGCGAGTCGGCCTAACTTCTCAATGTAATTCCGCTCCACCCGTGAAAAATCATCCTCACATTGCGCATACATCATTCCAAATACCGCATCGGCATCCGATTTCCCATAAATATGTGGCACACCATAAGCATCCCGATAAATCCTAACACGCTTGGCCTGCGCTTGCCAGCGGTCCAAAATCGGATTGGCAAAAATGGGAGAGGAGAGAAATAAGAGAAGTATTAGCTTTTTCATAGTCGTTGGGATGTAAACAAAAATAGAAATTTCGCCGACACATCGTATCCCGAACAAAAAAAAAGCACGCGATTGCGTGCTTTCTTACCCAAAAAGATAATTTCTTATTGAACGTCCAAATAGGCTCTTTCGACCAAACCTGTTTCTTTCGCCAAGCCTTGAACACCTGATTCTAAGGCTTTTACGCGGCGCGTTACCTTTTTGGATTTTCCTTCATGTTCGAAGGTCAATACCAAATCAAAGGGTGCAGCGGGTGAAATTTTCGTTTGCAACAAAAGATTTGCCGGAGGTCCTTTCATTTCCTTATCGGCAGCCAAAAGCGTCTCAAGCACCTTGCCTGTGGTATCAGCTACTTCAACCGAAACACCTGAAAAAGCTGCTTCCTTTCCTTTTTGCAACAATAACACGACTGCGTGGCCATTCGTTGAATCCAAGGTCTTCTTCTCTGCAAAGTTGACCGTGCTAGGGCGCTTTCCACCACTCGCGAAAATCTTACCAAACTCAGCAACCGGTTCTAACACCTCCGTTACAGACAAAACCAAAATGATTCCCGTAATTAATGACGCTACTACCAATTCCTTTTTGATGGATCCACTCTTACGATCTTTGGAATATGCCTTGATCGAATCCCAATTGTTCAAAATGTGAAAAATCGCAAATGAGATAAATAACAAACCAAAGATGGTATGCGTCATCTCAATAAAATGGGCCTTTTGCTTTACATAAAGCAAAATACCGGTCGTTGCCAAAATAAAAAAGGCAATCGCCACGGTCAAACTGATTAGATTTTTGTTTTTCATAGGGTTGTTTTTTTTTCAAATATGTTGGTTACAGTAGAATTAATGACTACAAATTCGACAAAAACGGGAAATTCTCCAACATAAACCGACAAGTAGGTATAAATAGTCGGCCTATGTCTTTTTAACTTGCAGGCCATTTAAACCTATTTCATTTGAAAAATTTTTACATCCTTTTATTTCTGGGAATTTCATTGCTCAGCATGGGGCAAAATCCGTCGAAAGGCAAATTGTCCGGACAGGTTGTCGAGGCGAATTCCAACAATCCAATTCCTTTCTCAAGTGTTCGTGTTCAAACCACGAATCCCGTTAAACTTATTACTGGGGCCATAGCCAACGAGAAAGGTGAGTTCAGCGTCGAAGTAAACCAAGGCGTTTATGACATCATTATTGAGAGCGTAGGCTTCGAAGCAACGACGCTCAAAGGTGTTCAAATCAGCAAATCAACGCAATTAGGAACCATTTCGGCAAAGGCAAGTTCGCAAACGCTATCCGAAGTAACCGTGAAAGGCCAAAAAGCAAGCATGGAACTCAATCTAGATAAGCGCATTTTCAATGTGGGTACGGATGCGGCCAATAAAGGGGCGACGGCCGCTGAAATATTAGGAAACTTGCCATCGGTTCAAGTAAATGGTGAAGGGGGCGTAAGTTTACGCGGAAGTGAGAATGTACGAATTTTGGTCGACGGGAAACCTTCGACACTCGTAGGTATCAACGGCTCATCGGGCTTACAATCCTTACAAGGCAATCTGATTGATAAGGTCGAGATCATCACCAATCCATCGGCACGCTACGAAGCAGAAGGAATGGCGGGGATTATCAACATCGTTTTAAAGAAGAATCAAAACCAAGGATTCAATGGAGCTATTGAAACCAATTTAGGTTATCCGGAGAATTTTGGAGGGACTGCAATCATCAACTACCGTAAGAACAAATTGAATTTCTTTCTCAACTATGGACTCTTTTACCGCAGGACACCCGGAAGAGGAAAACTTTATCAGGAAGTCTATACGGGCGAACAAACGAATTACTTGGAGCAGAGCAGTTCCAACAATGTTACGGGTTTGGTTAATAATATCCGGGGAGGAGCGGATTACTTTTTCAACGACAAAACGATCTTAACTGCTTCTTACATCTTCCGGAGCACGCATGTGAGACGGATAACCGATTTTTACTACCTCGATTACCGCAAGGCCTTGAGCAATTTGTATTCAAATACTTACCGTCAGCAAGATGAAAAGGAAACGGAACCCAATGCAGAATATGCTTTGACCTTTAAGAAATCCTTTGCGAAGAAAGGGAAGGAGTTTTCGGCCGATTTGCGCTATTTGGACTATTGGGAACAGTCTGATCAGATATATACGCAAACGAGTAAGTTTGGCGATGGAAGTCCGTACCCAGCCAATTCACTCGTGCAAAAAGCCTTAAATGATGAATATGAGCGTCAATGGATCTTGCAAGCTGACTATACCAATCCGCTAGGAAAAGATGGGAAAGTCGAAATGGGTTTACGGACAAGTTTCCGCGACATGATTAACGACTATATTGTGACTCAGCAGCAAACGGATGGCAGTTTCGCGGTGATGCCTGGACTTAAAAACTTGTTTGATTACCAAGAAAATATCTCGGCGGCCTATTTGATTCTAGGGAATAAGCAAAATAAGTTTTCTTATCAATTTGGACTACGTGGAGAGGTAACAGACATTCAAACTGAATTAAAACAAACCCAAGAAAAGAACCCAAGGAACTATGCAAACTTATTTCCGAGTGCACATTTTACTTATTCATTAAACCCGAATAGTTCTTTTCAATTAGGCTATTCCCGACGGGTCCGTCGGCCGACTTACAATGAGTTAAGTCCGTTCGTTACCTTTTCCGACAACCGAAATTACTTCTCGGGTAACCCAAATCTGAATCCCGAATTCACGAATTCCTTCGATTTAGGACATTTAAAGTATTTTGATGCGGGAAGTTTAAGTTCGTCGGTTTATTACCGTTATACAACTGGAAAAATCGATCAAATTCGGACGGTGGATGCGCAGGGATATTCGAAGAGTTTGCCATTGAATTTTGCGGATCAACAATCCATGGGAATCGAACTAACGAGTTCCTTCAATGTATCCAAGGCGTATAAGGCAGATTTGAGTTTGAACGCTTTTCGGGCGAAGATTGATGCGACGAATGTGAATGCAAACTATTTGGTGGATACCTATTCTTGGTTCTTACGACATACCTCACGTATTAAATTGGGTGGAGG
>JBJTMZ010000203.1:0-4919 GCA_046073805.1 Aquirufa sp. | reverse complement strand
AGCGCAATACCTCCTCGGTTCCGTCCTCGTAATTCAACTTCACGATTACGGGCATCGGTAGTCCCCCTTTGTTTTTAAAGTTCACCACATAGAAGTTTTTGCCCTCAGAGACCAATTTGCGTTCATCTTCTGATAAACCGCTCAAATATTCCTGGTACTTCTTCTTTTCTGCATCCGTTGTGGCAAAACGGTCGTAGGTATTGTAGAAATCCGTTAAATCAGGATTTTCTTCGACAACCGTTGATTTGATGTCGGTCTTATTGCGAATGTTCGACATGGTTTGGCGTTTTGCTTCAGCCGTTGCTTTTTCCGCTGCTTTTTTAGCTACCGGATCTTGGCTATCTACCCCAAACCATTCCACGGTCTCAATTGATTGGTTTACCGGTTCTGTTCCGTAGAACCATCCACGCCAGAACCAATCCAAGTCTACGCCAGATGCATCCTCCAAGGTACGGAAGAAATCCGCCGGATAAGGTTGCTTGAACGCCCATCTACGCGCGTATTCCTTAAATGCGTAATCAAATAACTCACGACCCATCACCGTCTCGCGAAGAATATTCAATGCCGTTGCCGGCTTCGCATACGCGTTGTTTCCGAAGTCCATGATGTTCTCCGCATTCGCCATAATAGGCACCTGATTCTTTGAGTCCAAACGCATGTATGGCACGATGTTTTGAGGTTCCCCTCTGCGCGCCGGGAAGTTGCGATCCCATTCTTGTTCCGCTAAATATTGGCAGAAGGTATTTAAACCCTCATCCATCCAAGACCACTGACGCTCATCCGAATTGATGATCATCGGGAAGAAGTTATGTCCCACCTCATGAATGATCACGCCGATCATTCCATTTTTCACGTTTTCCGTGTAAGTGCCATCGGCTTCTGGCCGACCGCCATTAAAGGAGATCATTGGATATTCCATACCACCTCCTAATGTCGCATGACATGAAATCGCTACCGGATATGGATAAGCAATCGTGCGCTTCGAGTATGAACGCAAGGTATGCGCGACTACCATGGTAGAATATTTTCCCCATAGTGGGTTGCCTTCTTTCGAGTAGTAAGACATAGCCCATACTTTCTTGCCCTCAACCTCTACCTGCAAGGCATCCCAGATAAATTTACGCGATGCCGTAAATGCAAAATCACGCACATTATCCGCCTTAAAAATCCAAGTCTTTTTGCCCGTTGGCTTTCCTTTTTCTGCCGCCTCAGCTTCAGCTTGCGTCACAATTTCTACCGGACGTGTAGCTGTTTTTGCTTTGTCCCAGCGCTTTAATTGTGTCGCCGACATCACTTGATTCGGATTCAATAATTCCCCACCGGCTCCCACGACTAAATCATTCGGTGCGGTAATGGCTACTTTATAATTTCCAAAGTTCAAGGTAAACTCACCCTGTCCCATGAATTGCTTGTGCTGCCAGCCATATACGTCATTGTACACGGCCATGCGAGGGAACCAATGCGCGATGAAGTAATTCGCATTGCCATCCTTGGCAAAAAACTCATAGCCTGACCGACCATAATATTCAGTAATCAAATAATTCCAATCGATGTTGAAACTCACCGAGCCACCTGATTTTACAGGCGTAGGCAAATCAATGCGCATCATCGTTTGATTGATCGTGTGACGCAGTGGATTCCCTTTGATGTCTTTAACTGCTGTGATTTTATATCCGTATTCTTTTGGATCGGTTAATTCCTTGAACGCCGCTGCGCTAATTCCGTTCTTGATTTCACCCGTCGCCGCCGTTTTACGTGCTGCGTTTTTCTCAAATAGGTTTTGGTCTAATTGAATCCACAAATACGGAAGCTCATCGGGGGAGTTGTTGAAATAGGTTATCGTTTCCGTACCGATAATCTTGCGATTAATATCATCCAATTCGACCTTGATATCGTAATCGGCACGTTGTTGCCAATAGTCTTTTCCCGGTGAACCACTCGCGGTCCGATAGGAATTTGGGGTAGGAAGGGTTGATTCGAGTTGCTCGAAACGCCCGTTGGCATTGTAAGTTGTTTGAGCAAATGTTGGTAATGCGATGATTATCAACAAGATGACTTTAAATAGTTTAGACATAATGAAGTAGTGTTTTGCCAAAAATAGAAAAAACAATTTAGAATCGTATCATTATATATATATCGCACTGTGCTATACTATGCTAAAAAAATATTCGAAAGCATTTGGAATCAAAGGGAGAATTCGTAGTTTTGGAACTTATCAAGCGATTTAATAATACTATTCAGCTAAATTATGAGCGTTTTAATTGGACAAAAAGAATATTTCAAAGGGATTGATCAAATCAAATTTGAAGGCCCCGAATCAGATAATCCACTAGCATTTCGTTATTACGACGAGAATCGGATTATTGCCGGGAAATCAATGAAGGAGCACTTGCGTTTTGCCATTGCTTATTGGCATTCCTTTTGTGGCGATGGAGCTGATCCTTTCGGTCCAGGAACGCATCATTATCCATGGGATGTCGCATCGGATGCGCGTCAACGTGCGGCAGATAAAGCGGATGCTGCGTTTGAGTTTATTACGAAAATTGGAGCACCTTTTTATTGTTTTCACGACGTGGATGCCATCGAAGGCCATAATGATCCAAAAGAATTTACGGATCGCGTCAAGTTTATCTCCGATATTTTTGAGAAGAAACAAGCCGAAAGTGGTGTGAAATTATTGTGGGGTACGGCTAATTTGTTCTCCAATGAACGCTATATGAACGGTGCTTCGACCAACCCTAATTTCGAAGTTGTTGCCCACGCTGGTGCTCAATTGAAAGGTGCCATCGATGCGACGATTAAATTGGGCGGTGATGGTTATGTATTCTGGGGAGGTCGTGAGGGTTATATGACTTTATTAAATACCGACATGAAGCGTGATCGTGAGCATTTCGCGCGTATGCTACATACTTGTGTAGAATACGCTCGTCGGAATGGATTCAAAGGGAAGTTCTTCATTGAGCCTAAACCTTGTGAGCCTACCAAGCATCAATATGATTACGATGCTGCGACAGTTATCGGATTCTTACGTGAATTTGATTTGTTGTCAGAATTTGGATTAAACTTAGAAGTGAATCACGCAACCTTGGCGGGACATACCTTTGCACACGAATGCCAAGTGGCTTCCGATGCAGGCATGTTGGCTTCCATCGATGCGAATCGTGGGGACTATCAAAACGGTTGGGATACGGATCAGTTTCCGACCGATATTTACGAGTGGGCTGAAGCCATGTCGATCATCTTGAAACAAGGTGGATTAGCGGGTGGAGGTATCAACTTCGACGCGAAACGCCGTCGTAACTCAACAGATGCAGCGGATTTATTCTATGCGCACATCGGTGGAATGGATACGATTGCTCGTTCTTTAATCATTGCAGATAAATTAGCGAAACACGGCGAGATGGATCGTTTGAAAGCGGCGCGTTATGCGAGCTTTGATTCGGGTAAAGGTGCTGATTATGAGGCTGGTAAATTGAAATTGGAAGACTTGTACCAAATTGCAGTGGAGATTGGCGAGCCTGCGATGATTTCCGGTAAGCAAGAATATCTAGAAAATTTATTAGGTCGTTTTGTCTAAACAATCGACATTTGGGGGATGAGAAAATTCGCATACCTACTCCTATTTTTTTTGAGCTTTTTAAAAGCAGTGGGTTCTCCGGGTCCTACTGCTTTTTCTACATCTAAACCCTGGGCTTATTGGTGGTGGCCGGGAAGTGCGGTTACCGAAAAGGGAATTACACACAATCTGGAAAACTTTGCCAAAGCAGGTTTTGGCGGACTTCATATCATTCCTATTTACGGTGCCAAAGGCTACGAGTCCTCTTTTTTATCTTTTCTTGGGCCCGATTGGAATCGCCATTTTGCATTCGTACTGAAGGAGGCCAAGCGACTCCATTTAGGTATTGATATGACGCTTGGTACCGGTTGGCCCCTTGGTGGCCCTCAAGTTAATAGCACAGATGCCGCCAAAAAATACCAATTGGAAGTAATTGATCTAGCCCCCCATCAAACCTATACGATCTCTAATGCCGATGTTCAAGCTGCATCGGTTTATCAAGGTAGCCAATTTCACAAGGAGTTAATTTCCGAACATCTCAAAAGTTTTACCGCAGGAGAAGAAGGAGCCAAGGTGTATGTGTTGGGGATGAAGGGGACGGGCCAACAAGTTAAAAGGGCTGCTCCGGGAGGAGAGGGTTTAGTTATGGATCATTTCTCCAAAACCGCTTTTGAACATTATCGCAATACTTTTGTGCCCTTGTTGAAACAAGCACATGCTCCCTTGCGTGCCTTATACAATGATTCCTATGAGGTTTATGGAGCAAATTACACGGCCAATTTATTTACAGCCTTCGAAAAGTTGAATCATTACGATCTTCGGAAGCACTTGGCCGTATTAGCCAAACCGAAGGCAGAAACCGAGGATGAAAATGCCATTTGGGCGGATTATCACCGGACCCTATCTACCCTGTTATTAACTGAATTTACGCAGCCTTTTAGTCATTGGATTAATGAGATGGGATATGTGAGTCGGGACCAAGCCCACGGATCCCCCGGGAATTTACTCGACTTATACGCCGCTGTGGATATTCCCGAAACGGAGTTCTTTGGGAGTAGGGCTTTTGAAATTCCGGGCTATCAAGTGGATCCTGATTATGATACGGTTCGCTTTGGAATTCCGGATGTGCGTAATTTGAAGTTGGCCTCATCGGCAGCCAATTTGATGGGGAAGAAATTGGTTTCTTCGGAGACCACTACTTGGCTGGGTAATCACTTTAAGGTCTCTTTGGCACAGGTAAAACCGGTCGTCGACCAAGTATTTATTGGTGGGGTTAATCATTTGTTTTATCATGGTGCGACCTATTCGCCACCTGGGGTACCTTGGCCGGGTTGGTTGTTCTATGCGAGTACAAACTACAATC
>JBJTMZ010000202.1:0-7589 GCA_046073805.1 Aquirufa sp. | reverse complement strand
CGTTTTTAATCATTTAATTCGGTACCTGTGATGAAATATCTAGCAAGTCTATTGTTGGCCATATTTTGTATGTTTTCATCTTTGGCGCAAATGCCACATGATGGAATTTATATGAATAAGAAATTAGCCTGTGCAGCTTTGGTGTACACGAATTCCTCTTGGACGAATTATTGGGAAAATCAATTGTTTCGTGAAAATCAGAACATTGGTCGCTTAACCATGGAATCGATGACGGCGATGGTGGCCTATGGAATTACGAAGAAAATCAATGTGATTGCTTCGATTCCCTATGTACAGACCAATGCCTCTAAGGGTAACCTCTTGGGTCAAAAAGGGTTTCAAGACGCCTCATTGTGGCTAAAAGCTAAGGCCTTTTCTTCGAAGGGATTGACGCTTCATGCCGTGTTAGGCGGAAGTGCTCCTATTTCGAATTATGTTCCTGATTTTTTACCGATGTCCATTGGACTAGGTGCGAAATCCTTGGTAACCCGTGGGATTTTAACTTATGATTTACCGAAGCATTTGTACCTGAATGCCTCGATCGCATATCAGGCGCGAGGTCGTGTTCAGTTGGACCGTGATGCTTATTTAAACGGTGGTCAATTGTACTATACGAATCAGGCGGCTGTTCCGGATGCCTATGATGCGGCTTTACGGATAGGTTATTTGAAGAAAGACAACCAGTTGGAACTCTTTGCGGAAACCTTTTCATGTACGAAAGGGGACGACATTCGTCGGAACGACATGCCTTTTTTAACGAATGACATGACGATGACGACGGTGGGAGTCTATGGGAAATACCAACCAAAGCAATTTGGGGTAAATGGCCGAGTGAGTTATGTGGTGGATGGGCAGAATGTGGGCCAAAGCCTTTCTGTTTCTGTTGGATTGTTGTACATCATAAAATTGTAAATCGATGAAATATTTATATTGTATATTAGCCTTTTTGCTGCTCTTTTCTTGCAGTAAAGAGGTAGAAGATGCTATGTTTCAGGCATATACCCCTTCTAAAATAGATGAGAATGGGGGAAATTGGAAAACATTTATTTTAACATCGCCTTCGGAGGTTTCGGTGGCAGTGCCCTACTTGACTTCGGATGCCAAGTATTTGAAGGAAATTGATTCGTTGAAATCAATTGTGATCCCCAATTTAACTTCGGCGCAAAAAGAGGCGGTGAAGTTTTGGGGAGCGGGGGCTGTTTTTCGTTGGAATGAAATAGGTCGGGAATTAGCCGCGCGCTATAATTTGCCTCCAGCTTCGAATGCGGCGGGGGTATATCCGGTTCCTGATCCAGCCAATCCTTTGGCGGACCCTAAATTTCCTTTTGCAAATCCTCCCTATACCGCACGTGCTTTAGCGTATTTAAGTATTGTCCAATATGATGCCTTGGTGAGTGCTTGGAAGTATAAATATCAATACAATCGCAAGGCACCTTTTGAGGTGGATGCTTCCATCAAGCCGCTGTTACCGCTGACAGGAATGCCGTCCTATCCATCTGAAGAAGCGGTGGTGGCGCAGGCGAGTTATGTGATTTTGTTGGCGATGTTTCCGGGAGAAGGTCCATTTTTGCGTGAAAAATTGGCTGAGGCAAAAAATGTTTGTATTTGGTCGGCGAAAAATGTGGGAAGTGACGTAGATGCGGGGGCTGCTTTGGGTGCCGGTGTTGCGGCCAAAGTCATGGCCCGTGCGAAGACGGATGGAATGAGTGCTGCGAATAATCAGGCGCTTGTGCCTGGGATGATTGAGCGTTCAAAGTCCTTGGGATTTGTGAATCCTTGGATGAGTCAAGAATCACCTGCTCGTCCACCGATGTTGCCGAATTATGGTTCAGTGAGTACGCTTAATTTTGACCGAAAAACCTTGGAGTCGATTCGTCCGGCAATTCCATATTTGGAGAACTCTGCCGAGTTTAAAAAGGAATTAACCGAATTACAGGATATCCAAAAGAATCAAACTCGTGAACAGGCGGCGATTGCGAATTTCTGGGCGGATGGTCCAGGCTCTTATACGCCTCCAGGACATTGGCATCGTTATGCCTGCGAAGCGGGTGCCGCGGCCAAATATTCTGAATTGCGTATGGCTCGATTATTAGCGTATGTCGGTTCGGCCTTGATGGATGCCGGTATTGCTTGTTGGGAGACCAAGTATTACTACTACAGCCCACGTCCCCAACAGTTTGGTCTTAAAACCTCGGTAGGTTTGCCTAATTTCCCAAGCTATACCTCGGGTCACTCGACGTTCTCCTATGCGGCTGCGACGGTATTAAGTGCATTCTTTCCGGAGAAATCTGCTAGTTTTTATGAAAAAGCGCAAGAGGCATCCGATTCCCGTGTTTATGGCTTAATCCATTTTCGGATTGATTGTGTGATGGGAGGAAAGCACGGTCGGGTTATTGGCGATTTTGCCGTGAAGCGCGCGAATGCGGATGGGGCTGACTAATTATTTTCGAGGAAGGGTAAATCAGTTCCTTCCTTGAGTTAATTTATCGTTATGTTTTTATTTATTGCTTTTTTAATTCAACCGTTTATATCTTCAGATTCAACGGTTAATTCAACAATTTTGTCGGAGGTGCTTGTGAAAAATGTTGCTATAACGGCGAATTTTTCTTCCATGCCCTCGACGAAAAATGGTTTTATTTTTGCCGGTAAAAAGTCTGAATTGATTCGACTAAGCGCTAGCCCTGCTAATGTTAGTGAGCGGGTGGGCCGACAAGTTTTTGCTAAAATTCCAGGTGCATTTATCTATGACATGGATGGTAGCGGGAATCAAATGAATTTTTCATTTCGCGGATTGGATTCGCATCGAGGTTGGGAATTTAATATCAGACAGGATGGCGTTTTATTGAATTCGGATTTGTATGGTTATCCGGCTAGTCATTATTCGATGCCTTTGGAAAGTATTGAGTCCATTGAAATTGTGAGAGGTACTGGAAGTTTGCAGTATGGAGCTCAATTTGGTGGTATGGTGAATTATGTGACAAAGAAGCCAGCGAAAAAGCCTATCGCTTTGGAAAATATAAGCAGTATTGGCTCCTTCAATACATTTACGAACTATACAAGCATTTCTGGTACGGCAGGTAAATTCAGTTATTTTGGATATGTATCAAATCGATCAGCAGATGGTTATCGGGATCAAACGCATAGTCAGTATGACGCTCAACATATCCGTTTGAATTATGCATTTTCTCCAAACCTGCATTCAAGCCTTAGTTGGTCTCGTTCGAATTATTTATTTCGAATGGCTGGGCCATTAACGGATGTTATGTTTAAGGAGAATCCTAAGCAAGCCACGCGTTCTCGCAATTATTTTAACCCGACCATTTCTATTCCAGCGTTTGAACTAAATTGGCATCCATACAAAAATACTGAGGTAAAGTTTACGTCTTCTCTTTTAGTGGGCGATCGAAATTCCATCTTGTTTGATAAAACGGCTGATATAGTCGATTTGGTAACCCAGGGTTCTTTTGGCCCTAGGCAAGTTGATATTGACAATTTCAATTCATGGACAAATGAATTGCGTCTATTACAGGGATATAAAAAGGGAACGCTCGCTTTAGGGATTCAATATTTATCGAATGACCTTCGTCGTAGGCAATTAGGAAAGGGCAGTGTCGGTACGGATTTTGATTTGTCTATTTCTGATGCAGGATTTGTTCGGGATATGCACATGAAAACGGAGAATCTTGCATTTTTTTTAGAGAATAAATGGGATGTTACGAATCGATTTTCTTGGAATGCAGGTTTTCGTATAGAGTCCGGCGAAACGAATATGTCGGGTTCCGTAGCCTATTTAGATGCTTCTGTTGTGTCCAACAAAATTGTGCATAAATTCCCATTATTTGGGACATCATTTGAGTACCAAATAAGCAAAAACCAACAGATATATGGAGGTTTTTCTCAAGCCTATCGCCCAGTAATTTTTAAAGATATCATTCCGGCGGCTACCTATGATCGCGCGGATAAAAATCTACAAGATGCGAAAGGTTATAATATGGAATTGGGATACCGGGGAACCTGGAGGAACTTCCAATGGGACGTTACGGGATTTCAATTGCAATATAATAATCGTTTGGGAAAGCTAGCGCAAACAGACGTAATGGGAAATTTTTCTTTATTTCAATCGAATATTGGGAATTCAGTTACAACGGGAGTCGAAGTCTCGTTACAAGCCCAATTTCAATTAGCTCCTAAAATGGCAATTTCTCTTTTCACAGCCACTTCGCAGATAAATGCGCGTTACCAAAATGCAGTAATTAGGAATGGAACGACTAATGTTTCTATTGATGGTAATTCTGTTGAGAGTACTCCTGAATGGATTTCTAGAAATGGGGTGACACTACGATATCGGCAATATTCCTTATCTGGATTGTATAGTTATGTGGCCAAAAGTTACGCTGATGCTTTGAATACCGAAAAGCCCTCTTCAAATGGTGCTATAGGGTTAGTGCCAGCGTATTCATTGGTGGATTTTGTCGTAGATTGGAAAATTTCAAAATTTATTCTCTTGAAAGCCAACGCAAATAATGCACTTGATTTATCGTATTTCACGAAAAGACCCATGTTTTATCCAGGGCCTGGAATTTGGCCTTCGGATGGACGAAGTTTTCAGCTAAGTGTACAGGCCAAAATTTAATTTGTTGATTTAGGTCATTTTTTTGATTAAACACATTAAATATTTTTAAACTATGGTATCAATCAGTAAAAATAGACTCCATGCACTTTTCACCGCAGCTTGGATGAATCGCGCGATGATCGCGTTGGTATATATTTGGTTTGGGTCTTTGAAGATTTTTGGGGTGTCCCCGGCAGAGGGTCTGGTGACAAAATTGTTTGAGATTACCTTAGCTCCCTATATGAGTATTCAGGAATTTTTGGTTTTGTTGGGCCTTTCAGAATGTCTGATTGGTTTGTTGTGGTTATTCCCTCGAATCACAAAAATTGCTTTTTGGGTAATGATGGGGCATTTATTCACTACATTCTTACCTGTATTGTTTTTGCCTAATGAGACATGGAAGTCTTTTTTGACCTTGACCTTAACCGGGCAATACATTATCAAGAATGTGGTGTTGTTATCAGCGGCTTGGTTTATTTATGTTTTTTCTGAAAATTAGGGTGGGTGGTAAACGCTGCCGGGGTTGGAAACCCCGGCGGCGTTACCGATTTTCCGCTCCAAATTCAAATAAAAGCCCCTCATACATCACGTAGAGGGGCTTTTATTCACAAATAGAATTATTCGATATTAGATTATAGGCCTAAAATCTTCTTATTGAGCTCTTCATCCGCTCCGGTTCCCGCGAAATCATCGAATACCTTTTCGGTTGCCTTGATGATATGACTCGAGATGAATGGTGCTCCTTCGGTTGCTCCTTGAACCGGATCCTTGATGCAGCATTCCCATTCTAACACTGCCCAGCCATCATAGCCGTATTGGGTTAGTTTCGAGAAGATGCTCTTGAAATCTACCTGACCATCGCCCAATGAACGGAAACGTCCCGCGCGGTTAATCCACGATTGGTAGCCACCATAAACACCTTGCTTGCCCGTTGGGTTAAACTCCGCATCCTTAACGTGGAACATTTTGATACGTTCGTGGTAGAAATCAATATATTGTTTGTAATCCAATGCCTGAAGAACAAAATGTGATGGATCGTACAATAAATTGGCACGCTTGTGTCCTCTTACCTCATCCAAAAACATTTCGAATGTCACGCCATCGTGCAAATCTTCACCTGGGTGAATCTCGTAACATAAATCGACACCACACTCATCAAAGGTATTCAAGATCGGCAACCAACGGCGCCCTAATTCCTTGAATCCTTGCTCCACCAAACCCGCTGGGCGTTGTGGCCATGGATACACCGTGTGCCACATTAAGGCTCCCGAGAAGGTAGCATGTGCGTTTAATCCTAAGTTTTGGGATGCTTTCGCTGCATATTTTAATTGTTGAACTGCCCATTCTGTACGAGCTTTTGGATTTCCTTTCACCGAATCCGGCGCAAATCCATCGAATCCCAAATCATAAGCTGGGTTAACTGCGACTAATTGTCCTTGTAAGTGGGTAGATAATTCCGTGATTTGCAAGCCTTTGGAAGCCAACATCCCAACGATTTCATCGCAATAGGTTTTGGACTCTGCCGCTTTTTGTAAATCGATGCAACGTGAATCCCAGGAAGGAATTTGAACACCTTTGTAGCCCAAAGACGCCACCCACGTCGTGATGCTATCTAATGAATTAAAGGGAGCTTCATCCCCCATAAATTGTGCCAAAAATATCGCTGGCCCTTTGATCGTATTCATATTGTTAATGGTTTAGATTTTAACCCACTTTTGTGAACGTGTTGAATCCAAGATCCGCTCGCAAATTAATAATTCACGATATCCATCCGCGAAAGTTGGGTATTTCGGATTTTCTGGTTGCTTACCTGCCTCAACAGCCGCGTAAACTTCCTTGAATAATTGCTTCGATGTATCTGAGAATCCTTCGTTGTGACCTCCAGGGAATGTCATCAATGCGGATGCCTCTGGATAAGCCAATGATGGATCACGCATCAAAACCTGATTCGCTTGATCACGATTACCTATCCAAATTTCGTTAGGTGCTTCCGAGTTGAAGGCAAATGTCTTGTTTGAGCCCGAAATTTCTAATTTCAATTGGTTCTTACGTCCCGCTGAAACTTGCGATACGGTTACGCAACCGCGGTTACCATTGTCGAAACGCAATAAGACGTTCGCATGGTCTTCCGTGTTGATATGCACATCCGCATAATCTTCAGGTGTCAACATTTTCCCAGAATAAGTTTCAACAGGCTTCAATGGCTTTTTACGCACCTTGTGAACAGTATTGAAATCGGCCATGACCTCTACGGTTTTCAAGCCTGTGATGTATTCAATGACATCTAATAAGTGAGATCCGATATCTGCAATTGCACGTGAATCCCCCGATTTATCCGGTTCCAAGCGCCAGTTGTAATCTGTATTGTAGAACAACCAATCTTGTAGGTAACTACCGATGATCGAATAAATTTCGCCCAAATCGCCTTTTTCGCGCATGGTTTTCATTTGACGAACCAATGGGTAATAACGTAAGTTGAAGTGAACCGCATTGACCAAACCTGTCTTCGCGGCTAATTCTACCAATTCCTCTGCCTCGTGCAAATCCTTGGCTAATGGTTTTTCACAAACTACGTGTTTGCCAGCTAGCAAGGCAGCTTTTGATTG
Organism: Aquirufa sp.; assembly: GCA_046073805.1. Lineage (GTDB taxonomy): Bacteria > Bacteroidota > Bacteroidia > Cytophagales > Spirosomataceae > Aquirufa. The sequence goes on along the minus strand of JBJTMZ010000202.1, from coordinate 371 downwards.
CGAATAGTGTAAGAAGTTGGGCGTGCAGATATGCACACATTGAATGTCTTCTTGCTTTAATAAGTCTTCGAAAGTGTACCAACGGCCTATTCCCAATTGTTTTGCCTTTGCTTCAGCTAATTCAATTGTTACCTCACAAAGTGCAGCCACGTCAATGTTGGGTAAGCGACGAAGCGCTTCAATGTGTGCGGGTCCGATAAAACCGGTACCTACGATACCTACTTTAATTTTAGTCATGATCTATTAGATTTCAAATTTTGTCCATTTATTTTGGTTGTCTTTGGCCGAACGAACCACGTTCTCAATAAATGCCATTCCCATGATTCCCTCGTCAATGCCTGGGAAATCATACATCGGGTCTTGTGACTTAC
>JBJTMZ010000201.1:0-4573 GCA_046073805.1 Aquirufa sp. | reverse complement strand
GCTCCTGTCGTTGGGTTTTTAACCGCCTTAATGATTTTAGCGTATTTTACGCCGCCTTCTTTCTTTAGTGTTGCAACTACTTTCTTAGCCATGATTCGTGGGTATTAAAACCTTATTTAATTTCTTTGTGTAGAGTAACTTTCTTCAATACTGGGTTGTATTTCTTCAACTCAATACGAGCAGTTGTGTTTTTACGATTCTTAGTCGTGATGTAACGTGACATCCCTGGTAGACCAGACTCTTTGTGCTCTGTACATTCCAAAATTACTTGGATGCGATTTCCTTTCTTTGCCATAATTGTAAAATCTGTTTACGCCTCGATTCGAAACGGAATGCAAAGGTATAAGAAATATTTTTTTTGCCAAACACTTTGTCGAAAATATCTGATAAATAATTGATAAACTTCGATTGCCTTTCCTTGCGTGCTTTTAAATGTGAGATACTTTCTTCATTTTTGTTTAATGAATTCCATTCAATACGAATTTTCACCACAAAATTTTCAGGATTCCGACCCCAATCAGTACCAACTTGCTGATCTGAAATCGGAGGAAATGTTGATTTCTTTGGGGCCCCAACATCCGTCTACACACGGGGTTTTGCGACTTGAGGTGATTTCAGATGGTGAAATCGTGGTAGATGTCGTACCACACCTGGGCTATTTGCACCGTTGTTTCGAAAAACATGCGGAAGCTTTGCCCTTCAATCAGATTATTCCTTACGTCGACCGACTCGATTACATGGCCTCCATGAACTCGGAACATGCCTATGTGATGGGGGTGGAAAAAATGCTTGGAATCGCCGGATCCTTACCTAAACGAATCGAATACATCCGCGTTTTGGTGGCTGAGTTAAATCGGATTGCGTCCCATTTTGTGGCGATTGGGACTTATGGTCTCGACATTGGAGCTTACACACCTTTTTTGTGGGTCATGCGCGACCGTGAACATATCCAACGCTTGTTGGAATGGCTCTCAGGTGCTCGCATGCTCTATAATTACGTTTGGGTGGGAGGCTTATTTTATGACCTGCCGATCGGTTTTGAGGAGCGTACGGCCGAATTAATTCCGGTCATGAAAAATACGATTGCGGAGGTTCAGAAAATCGTCGAGGAAAATTCCATTTTCATCAAGCGCACCGCCAACATTGGAGTGTTACCTTTAAATTTAGCCATCAATTATGGCTGCACGGGTCCCGTGTTACGTGGTTCAGGTTTAGCGTTTGACCTACGTAAAGTGGATGCTTATTCCGTTTACCCGGAATTAGAATTTGATGTTCCCGTTGGAGAAGGATTAAAAGGCCAAACCGGGGATTGTTGGGATCGCAACCATGTTCGTGTGCTCGAGTGCATCGAGTCGATTCGGATTATCGAGCAATGTATCTCTGCCTTAACGAACGAGCATAAAAGAACACCTTCCTTTGATCCACAGGAATTCGTACCCAAGAAAATTAGACCTGCTGCACAAGATATTTATGCGCGTGCCGAAAACCCCAAAGGTGAATTAGGGTTTTACATTCGTGCTGATGGGAAATCGGATATTCCGAGCCGCGTGAAGGTACGCGCCTGCTCGTTTCATCACCTATCAATCATCCCTGATCTAGCCAAGGGGGCCTATTTGGCCGATTTAGTGGCTATCATCGGTTCCATGGATTTAGTCATGGGAGAAGTCGATCGTTAATTATGAACCAACAATTTTTAGCCGCTCTTGAAGCCCAAATTAAGCAACAAGCCCTCGGGAATTCCCCGAAGGAATTGTACGATCCGATTCGTTACCTCATGCAATTGGGAGGGAAGCGAATTCGTCCCGTGCTTTGTTTATTGAGCTATTCCTTATTCAAGGCCGATTGGCAGAAAGTCGTTCCCATCGCGCTTTCCATCGAAATCTTCCATAATTTCACCTTGATGCATGACGACATCATGGACAAAGCGCCCTTGCGACGCGGCAAGCAAACGGTCCATGAAAAATGGAATGACAACATCGCTATTCTTTCCGGGGATGTGATGCTGGTGAATGCCTATCAGTATTTAAATCAATGCCAACATTTGTCCTTGGCTGATTACCAAAACCTTTTACTGCGCTTTAATCGGACAGCGGCAGAGGTTTGTGAAGGCCAACAAATGGATATGAATTTCGAGACGCGCGACCAAGTTAGCGTGGAGGAATACATCGAGATGATTCGTTTGAAGACGTCTGTTTTGATCGGATTATCCATGGAAATGGGTGGAATTCTAGCGGGTGTAGATGCCGATAAAGCAAGAATTTTATATGAAATCGGCGAGTGTATCGGTCTAGGTTTTCAGTTGAAGGATGATTTGTTGGATGTCTACGGGGATCCCGAAAAATTCGGAAAGCAGGTAGGGGGGGATATATTGGCCAACAAAAAAACGTTTTTATTAATCCGTGCCCTTGAAACGGCACAAGGGGAGTCCGCAAAAACGCTAGCACATTGGTTAACGGCAACGAATCCGAATCCGGAGGAAAAGGTGAAGGCGGTAACCGCTCTTTACACCGACCTAGGCATCCGGACTGAAACCGAACAAAAAATTAATCAGTATTTTGATCAGGCCTTTCAATCCATCGATCGATTAAACTTGAATTCGGATCAAAAAGCAGCGCTAGGCAAATTCCTTTCGGGGTTGGTTGATCGGGAAGTTTAATGTAGTTTTGTAGGCTAAATTTTAATGGGCATCGTCCAAATTCCATGGGGAATACGAATTCACTTAGTTTCTTGATAATGGCCGTGACGGTTGTCATATCCTTGCTCGCTTGGCAAAAGCCTACATGGTTGGATGCGATGATGATGTCCCCATATCGAATTGATCGAAAGAAAGAATATTGGCGATTTATTACGTCTGGCTTTATACATGCCGACTTCGCCCATTTGTTTTTTAATCTCTTTTCTTTCTACTTTTTTGGTACGCAGTTAGAATATATTTTCGGAATCATATTCACGGGTTTTGGTGGGGAGGTATTTATATTGTTCTATTTATTGGCCATTTTTGTGGCTGATTTGCCAACGTATTTCAAGCAGCGAAATAATCCTTATTTTAACTCTTTAGGGGCCTCCGGTGCGGTATCGGCGGTCATCTTTGCAGGTATCATGTTCTTCCCAACCGAAAAAATCTATCTTTTTGGATTCGTGGGAATTCCTGGATTCATCTATGCTGGGCTATTTACGTGGTATTCCATCGCGATGGATCGTCGGGGTCGTGATTACGTCAATCATTCTGCCCACTTATACGGGGGACTTTTTGGTGTGCTGTTTATCACCTTGACGCGACCGTCCACTTGGGTAGAATTCTTTTCACAAATTTTAGCCATGCTCGAATGAAAAGAATAGCGATTTTAGGTTCCACAGGTTCCATCGGAACGCAAGCTTTGGATGTTGTTAAACAACATTCTGAAGTTTTTTCGGTAACGGTTTTAACCGCACAATCCAACGCTGATTTGTTGGTCGAGCAAGCCTTGCAATTCCAGCCAAGCCACGTGGTCATCGGTGACGAAAGCAAATATGATTATGTAAAACAATCCTTAGCGGGAAGTTGCATACAAGTCATGGCCGGAGCGGAAGCCTTGCAGGAAGTGGTTTGTTTGGAAACGGTTGATATTGTTTTGACAGCCTTGGTTGGCTATGCGGGTTTATTGCCCACGGTGAAAGCGATTAAGGCCAAGAAGCCAATTGCTTTGGCCAATAAAGAAACTTTGGTGGTCGCGGGATCCTTGATTATGCCCTTGGCGCGGGAAATGGGAGTCCCTATTTTACCTGTGGATTCAGAGCATTCAGCCATATTTCAGTGTTTGATGGGGGAATCCCACAATCGGATTGAAAAGGTGATTTTGACTGCTTCGGGTGGTCCATTCCGTGGAAAGAAGCGGGAGGATTTAGCGGAGGTCACGCGAGCTCAGGCACTCAAACATCCCAATTGGACCATGGGCGCCAAGATTACTATTGACTCGGCGAGCTTAATGAATAAAGGATTGGAGGTCATTGAAGCGGCTTGGTTATTTGATGTGAAGGCATCGCAAATCGATGTGGTTGTTCATCCCCAGTCGATTGTGCATTCGCTCGTTCAATTCGAAGACGGTTCCATCAAGGCTCAATTGGGTTTGCCCGACATGAAGTTGCCGATTCAATTTGCCTTAGGTTATCCGAACCGGATGTTAGCCGATTTTCCACGATTTGATTTCCGGGATTATGCTACCCTGACTTTTGAGCAACCGGATATGGGGACATTCCGCAATTTGGGTTTAGCTTTTGAGGCATTAGATAAAGGAGGAAATCTTCCATGTATATTGAATGCGGCGAATGAAGTAGCCGTTGATGCATTCCTAAATGACCAAATTGGCTTTTTAGCAATGTCGGATTTATTGGCCGATTGTATGCAGAATGGAACTTTTCTACGAGATAAGCAGAAACTAGAATGAGAAGTATTTATTATTTCATGCAAAAAAAGAACCCCTGTGGAAAAAGAAATGTGACCAAAAGGGTTGAAAATCAAAGATGGTGAGGTGGGATTTCAGATTAACCAGTTGACTCTATTTTCTCAATCTTGACTCTTGGCCTTTATTATCAA
>JBJTMZ010000200.1:0-4136 GCA_046073805.1 Aquirufa sp. | reverse complement strand
GGCTTTTGCGCAAGACAACGAGGCCCTAAAAATTAAATTAAACGAATCAGGCAGTCATTATTTCCAAACGACTTTCCTCAATCAAATTTGGGTTCGCTCGAATGAAAGCAACCCGGGTACGACGATACAAGGCGATCCAGCAAGCAGTTCTTTCGACATCGGACTTCGTCGGACTAGGATGCAGATGTTTGGTCAAATCACCGACCGGACATTTATCTATTTCCAGTTTGGCCAAAACAACTTTAACTCGATGTACAACAGCAATAATGGAAACCGGAAAATAGCGCCCTTCTTCCATGATGCCTTGGGAGAATATCGCGTTTCTGATAAAAATCAATTGAAAGTTGGCGGAGGTTTAAGCATCATCGCAGGACTATCTCGCTTCTCCCAACCGAGCATCGGTACCATCACGACGATGGATGTGCCTGTATTTGCCCAAACGACCGTCGACCAAATCGACCAGTTCTCGCGCAAACTAAGCGTTTACGCCCGAGGACAAGTGGGTAAGTGGGATTACCGTTTTATCTTAAGTGACCCATTTCCGATCAATTCAAATGGGCAAACGCCACCGGCTTTGAGCCGAGTAGCTAACTTCAGCACAAAAGGTCATAGCTTACAACAGCAGACATATATCATGTATCAATTTTTTGAACATGAAACCCACACAACTCCCTACATGACGGGCTCTTATTTAGGAACAAAAAAAATCGCTAACATCGCTGTTGGGATGATACATCAATCCGATGCATTATGGAGCAAAACCGCGGCGGGAGATACGACGAATCACGATTTGATGCACTGGGCCGTGGAAGGGTTTTTAGATATGCCTCTGGCAAACAAAAGTGCCATCAACGCCTATCTGGGTTATTTCAATACCAATTATGGAACGAACTACTTGCGCTACAATGGGATTATGAATCCGGCGAACGGAACGACATTGACCGCATCCAATTCGATTACTGGACAAGGGCCGACCTACGGAAATGCTTATCCGATGTTCGGAACGGGACATGTGATATACGGTCAATTCGGTTATTTGTTCCCTTCGAAACGCTGGATGCCTTATGCATCAGCCACCCTGGCGCAATACGATCGGATGCAAGGCTTGTCGACGAATACCTACAACCTCGGAATCAACTATTATATCCAAGGCAATAAATCGAAGTTGAGCCTCGACTTCCAGAACCGACCGAGCTATCAGGTACAAAGTGACGTGATCAAAGCAGGTGATCGATTGAACACATTAACACTACAATTTCAATTATTCATCTAAAAATTGATAGCTTTGGGCATGCAAGCCTATTCGACTTTCAGCCTGTTGGCCCTCTTCTTTTTCTCAACCGCCCTCATCTGGTGGATGGGAATTCGAATCACCAAATTGGTGGATTTTGTGACCATTCGATTTGATTTGGGGGAAGCCTTCGGGGGCATGGTCTTCTTGTCAATCATAACCAATTTGCCTGAAATCGCGATTACCTTGATGGCTGCGGCCCATCGAAATTACGACATCGCGGTGAGTAATATTTTGGGCGGGATTGCGATTCAAACGGTCGTGCTCGTCTTAATCGATGTTTTTGGGGTGGGTCATTCCGCCCCATTAACATGGAAAGGTCACGCGCGGGTCCTCATTTTGGAAGGTCTCGCGTTGATTTTCATTCTGACGCTCGTCCTCATGGGCAAGCAATTTCCCGAAAGCTTTTTTTATTTTCGTTCCAGCCCCATTGAATGGTTGATCTTTGGCATTTGGCTAGGCTCCGTGTATTTCATCTCCCGAATTGGCAAAGCAGATGCCGCGCGTGAAAAATCAAAAGAGCTCATCCACCATTCCCGACATCCAACGCATCGTTATCAGGGGAGTACGGCAAAAGCCTTATTGGAATTAACGGTAGGCGCTATTGCGATTTTATTCGCAGGATGGTTATTGGAGGCATCCGGAGAAATCGTCGCGAATCGTTATCAAATTAATGGCGTGATTTTTGGAGGCACGATTTTGGCCTTGTGTACAGCATTACCCGAGATTTCGACGGGCATTGCCTCAGCGAAAATACGGGATTACAACATGGCCGTAAGTGATATATTTGGCGGCAATGCCTTTTTGCCAATATTATTCTTGTTTGCGTCATTAATTGGCGGAGATGCGATTCTGCCGAGTTTAAAACCGACCGACTTGTATTTAACATCATTGGGGATTATCCTGACTGGAATATACATGGTGGGCATGTTGATTCCTTCGCATAAACAAATTTTGCGGATGGGCATAGATTCCTTTTTAGTTCTTTGGGTCTACCTCCTTGGGATACTTGGCCTCGTCTTAATTATGTAACATGAAATTAAAAGAAGTATACGAATCGGAAACCACGTACACGGAATTAATGATTCCGTCTTATGCCAATTTTGGAGGCAAGGTCCACGGGGGAATTATCTTATCCTTGTTGGACAAAGTAGCCTACATCTGCGCCTCCAAACACAGCCATCAATATTGTGTCACGGTCTCCGTCGAAGGTGTCGAATTCAAAAGTCCGGTGGAAGTGGGGGATTTGGTAGAAATTAAGGCATCGGTTAATTACGTGGGGCGCACCACGATGATTATCGGCATGCGCGTGGAGTCCTTCAATCCGCGGGATGGGATTGTCCGACATACCAATTCCTGCTATTTTACGATGGCTGCCAAAGACGAGCATGGCAATTTAACGGAGGTGCCCGGTTTGAAACTACGGACGGAACAGCAAGTAAGACGCTTTTATGAGGGCAAGTGCATACGGAAACTTTCGCAAGAAAAGCGGGAAATTCTAAAGTCCAATTTAGGCTTACCGGAAATGAGAGAAGAATGTGCAGAGGAACGATGCTCGATTGAAATCTAATTTCAGTATAATTTTTCAGGCATTGCCTTTAACAGATATAAACCTATAAATCGCTATGAATCAAATACATGAATCTTCCCGCAGAACCTTTCTGAAAAATGCGGCCTTATTAAGCTCAGCGGCGGTACTCCCGTCCTTCATCTCGAAAAATTCGGGGGACAAAGTGAATTTAGCCTGCATCGGAATTGGAAATCAGGGTGGTTTGGATGTCATGTCCTTGTACAATACCGGTTTATGTAATATCGTCGCATTGTGTGACGTGGATATGGGAGCCCCTCAGACCCTGAAGGTCTTGGAGAAATTCCCGGATGTACCACGTTTTCAAGATTTCCGGCAGCTATTCGACAAGATGGGAAATCAATTCGAAGCGGTATCCATTGGGGTACCTGATCACTCCCATTTTCCGATTACGATGATGGCCTTGGGAATGGGCAAGCACGTTTTCGTAGAAAAACCGATGGCCCGTACCTTTCATGAGGTAGAACTGATGATGGCAGCCGCGCGCAAACATCCCAATTTGGTGACGCAAATGGGTAACCAAGGACACTCGGAAGCTAACTACTTTCAGTTTAAGGCTTGGAAAGAAGCAGGTATCATCAAAGATGTAACTTCGATGACCGCACACATGAACTCACCACGCCGTTGGCATGGATGGGATCCCAATATCAAAAGTTTCCCGCCAGCAGAAGCGATTCCCAGCACATTGGATTGGGACATCTGGCAAGGAGTTGTGCAACCGCATGAATATCAAAAAGATTTCGTGAATGGACAATGGCGCTGCTGGTTCGATTATGGTTTAGGAGCTTTGGGCGACTGGGGTGCACACATTATGGATACGGCGCATGAATTTTTGGATTTAGGCTTGCCAACAGAAATCAACATGTTGCGTGCCGATGGCCACAACAACTTCTTCTATCCGATGTCATCCACCATTCAGTTCAAATTCCCGGCACGGAAAGAGATGCCTGCGATGGATATAACTTGGTATGATGGATTGAATAATATTCCTCCGGTACCTGCAAATTATGGAACGACGGAATTAGATCCGAACATTCCACCCGCGAGCAATGGCAAAATTCAGCCCGCGAAATTGAATCCGGGTAAGATCATTTATAGCAAAGATTTGACCTTCAAGGGCGGATCACATGGTTCTACCCTATCGATCTTAGGCGACGCCGCAAAAGATTTAAAATTGCCAGATGTACCTAAGAGTCCTTCGAATCACTATGCCAACTTCCTTAAGGCCTGCATGGGTCAGGAGAAGACACGTTCGCC
>JBJTMZ010000199.1:0-6109 GCA_046073805.1 Aquirufa sp. | reverse complement strand
AGTCCGAGGGGAATCAGTCCGAAGTCCGAAGGATTAGTTCTTAGTTCTTAGTTCTTAACTCTTAGTTTTCGAGGAGTCCGAAGGGAATAAGTCCGAAGTCTGAAGGAGGAAGTCAGTAATCAGTGGACAGTGAACAGTAGTCCGGAGGAAATCAGTCCGAAGTCCGAAGGATTAGTTCTTAGCTCTTAGTTCTTAACTCTTAGTTCTCGAGGAGTCCGAAGGGAATCAGTCCGAAGTCCGAAGGATTAGTTCTTAGTTCTTAGTTCTTAACTCTTAGTTTTCGAGGAGTCCGAAGGGAATTAGTCCGAAGTCCGAAGGGGGAAGTCAGTAATCAGTGGGCAGTGAACAGTAGTCGGTAGGAAATCACTCCGAAGTCCGAAGGATTAGTTCTTAGCTCTTAGTTCTTAACTCTTAGTTCTCGAGGAGTCCGGAGGGAATAAGTCCGAAGGATTAGTTCTTAGTTCATAACTCTTAGTTCTAACCTTTTACCTCTTACCTTTAACCTCCTAAGGATTACACTTCAGACAAACCCCCTGAATCAATAAATTGCTCTCCTTCTTAATGAATTTTTCCGGCAAGATAATTTGCGGAATATGTACTGTATCTAAACAAGTCGTCTGACCACATTCGATACACTTAAAATGCACATGATCGTGCTGGTGTTGATGATCCTCCTGATGGCAAGCATCATGGCATAAAGCATACTTGATCGCTCCCGCATCATCCAATACCTTATGCAATAATCCACTCGTTAAAAATGACTTTAAGGTTCGATAAATCGTTACCCGATCAAATTGACTCGATAATTCTTGCTCAATGTCTCCCTGACTCAATGCGTAACCCTTTTGCTTGAAGTTGTCAAGTACTGCCTGCCGACAAGCCGTTGGCCGCAATCCAAAACTGCTCAATTGTACATCTGGTTTCGACGCCATCTTATGCCTGTAGATTTTCCGTTTGTAAAGCTACCATTTTTCGGTAAACCCCATTTTTTAACTTCATTAACGAATCATGATTTCCCTTTTCCAATATCTTTCCTTCCTCCATCACAATGATCTGATCCGCCGAACGAATCGTCGATAATCGATGCGCAATGATCAAACTCGTCCGATTCTTCATCAACTCCTCTAAGGCGGATTGTACCCATTTCTCCGACTCCGAATCCAAGGCACTCGTGGCCTCATCCAAAATCAAAAACTTCGGATTTCGTAAGATAGCTCTCGCTATCGCAATGCGCTGTCTTTGGCCACCTGATAATTTGACTCCTCTTTCACCTACCAAGGTATCCCACTTTTCAGGAAATGACTCAATAAACTCCTTCGCAAATGCTTGCTCCGCCGCATGTTCAATTTCCTCCTGACTCGCACCCGGCTTGCCGTATGCAATATTCTCTCGGATCGTTCCGCCAAAGAGTAATACTTCCTGGGGTACTAGGGCCAACATACCCCGCCACGCCTGAACACTATATTCCTGAATATTCTTACCATTCAATTTAATCTGCCCCGCATTCGGTTCATAAAAACGCATCATCAATTGAGCCAACGTCGATTTTCCCGTACCCGATGTTCCCACAATCGCAATCTTTTGGCCCGGCTCAATATCAATGGAAATACCTTTTAATATCTCCACAGAAGGTCTACTAGGATAAGAGAATCGAATATCTTCAATCGAGATTTGGCCAAATTCAATCGCTTGCTTTTCCTGCTCCGTATGTATGTCAATTTCCGACGGATCCTGTAAGATTTCCAATATACGATCTGATGATCCAATCGTTTTCTGTAATTGAGCATAAATATCCCCCAAACCTCCCACGGAGCCCCCAATGAAGGCCGTGTAAAAAATAAAAGTCAATAAATCCGCTAAGATCATATCCCCCTGTTCCACCAACGCCGCTCCATACCAAACAACCCCAACAATCCCTCCAAACAAGGCAAAAATCACAAAACTAACAAATGCCCCCCGCATCGTTGCCGCCTTCAAAGCCGCCTCAATTACGCGATTTAAGGACGTCGTATAGCGATTAACTTCATAGGACTCGTTGGTAAATGATTTAACAGCCTGAATCGACTGAAAGGTCTCCTCCACAATGATATTCGTCGAGGCCAACTCATCCTGTGACTTCTTCGATATCTTACGAATAAACTTTCCAAAAACAATCGCCGCAATTACGAGTACCGGGAAAGTGGCCAACATAAACAAGGTCAATTTCCAGGATAAATAGGTAATCAATGCAATTCCCCCGACCAACGTAAATACTTGACGGAAGAACTCCGCCAACGTAATCGACAACACATCTTGTAACTGCGTGATATCCGAAGTAATCCGGCTCATTAATTCACCCACCCGACGCTTCTCGAAATGGAAAATCGGCATGGTGATGATCTTCGCATATAGGCTTTGGCGTACATCGCGCATCGCCTTTTCAGATACCTGTGCGAAAGTATAAATTCGAATAAACGATAAGATCGCCTGAATGATCAGTACCGCAAAAAAGAATAGCGTTACTTCATTGATGTGGTAAGTCGATTTCCCCTCGATAACCTTGGTCATTTGACCAATTAACAAGGGAAAACTCATGGTTGTCAGGTTGGACAACAATAAAAAAAGCATCCCTGTCACAAATGTCCATTTGTAGGGAACCACAAACTGAAAAATTTTCAATGCCTTCTTCAGACCCTGCTTATCTACCTTTACCTTATCTTTCGGTTCAGGTCCCGCCCCAAATTTCTCGTGTCTTTTTGCCATTTGATTTATTCTTTGTCGGGTTCACCTCGGTATCCCGACTTTAAAAACATTTGATTATAATCTGGATTCGTCATCAACTTCGAGAGCGTCAGTTTCGGATTTTGTTTCCAGTAGAGGTCAACAATCCGCCACCCAAGCCAACGGCCGATGGATCCCGGACAGGCTGGACCAATCTCTGGAGTTTTCGGACGCTCTCCCAAATACTTATTTTTGGTCAGCTCCTCCTGATTAAACAACAGTTTTTTATCAATAAAATGTTCCCAAACCTGTTTTTGATAAGCATTGGTTTCGGCTAATTCCTGCGTTGTGTAACCAAAAAGTAAGGAATCGGGCAATTCCGGCATGATTTTCTTCGTAAATACAAAACCCTTGCCATACCAAATCATATCACTTAGCATCGAATGATCCTGCTCATTCTGACGATTCACAAATGCCGAATATTGTAGAACCACCTGACCCACCAATGCCTTGGGTTCCAAGCGACGCATCTGGTAATCATAAACATTGGGCGGAAGGTATAGTCCTTTTTTTCCCATAAAGAAATCCAACCCAATGACGATTAAACTATCCGAGACCTGTAAATGTTGGGCCGTAAATTCTCCTCCAACTCCACCAAAACCTGAAAATACCGTCCGAATTTTGGGGGTCTTTAAACCAGGGAATTCTATCTGAATTCGTTCAAAGGCCGACTTTAATTCCTTTTCTAATCGGTCTCCCCCAAAAAACGCCGTATCCTGGCTTTGCTTATAAAAGGCCTGTAGCGATGGGTTTTGGAACAATTGATATAGATCGCGCGCTAATAAGGGAGTCTTTTCTGGCGGACAACTGAAATATCCAATTCCGATCTCCGGATGCTTTTTCAGGATGGAATCGATGGCTTCCGGCGATTTGGCCTCTGCTAAGCTACGGTCAATGCGTTGCATGTCCCAACGAATCGAGGGGGCCTTGCTCTTTCCTTTCTCATCGGTCGAACATTGCCAAAAAAGTATGGCCAAGGAAAAGAGGATCAGTCGCTTCATTATCCCAATCGAGCTAGTAATTCTTGCAAGGATTTAATCTTATTTTCCGCATCGGAAAGCTTTTGGCGCTCACGCTCCACCAAATCAGGTTTCGCATTTTGAACAAATTTTTCATTGGCCAATTTCGCCTCTACCGATTTCTTGAAACCCAATAAATATGTAAGTTCCTTCTCAGATTCTGCCTTTAATACAGCAGGATCCTCGTCATTTGCCATCGGAACAAAGAATTGATCCGACTTAACCACGAATGTTTGAGCATCTGCGATCGCGTCTGAAATGAATGTAATCGACTCCAAATTGGCTAATTTTTGCATAATCGCTTCCACCGGGGCATAGGCCGCTGGTTGATCGGATTTGATGCAAAGTGGCAATGCTAATTTCGGCGACAATTGCTTTGTGTTTCTAATCTCACGAACCTTAGTCACCACCTCAAACATCGCATCAAATTGAGCGATTAAGGCCTCATTTACATTCCCGGCTTTAGGAAATTCTGCTTGGCAAATACTTTCCTTTGCCTCGCGGGTATCAATCGCTTGCCAAATTTCCTCCGTAATAAATGGCATGTAGGGGTGCATCAATCGCATCAACGAATCGAATAATCCCAAGGCTGCGTTTAACGTGTCTTGGTGAATCGGACTTTGGTAAGCCGGTTTGATGATTTCTAAATACTTCCCGCAGAAGTCATCCCAAACCAAATTGTAAATACTCAACAAGGCATCCGATATTCTGAACTTGCTAAAATGATCCTGAACCTCGCGAATGGTTTGGCTTAATTTAGCCTCAAACCAAGCCGTTGCTAAGGTGTGTTCCGGTAAAGATGCTCCCGTTACAACTTCCAAGCCCTTCAATAATCGGAAGGCATTCCAGATTTTATTTGAGAAGTTTCGTCCTTGTTCACATAACTTTTCATCAAACAATAAGTCATTCCCCGCCGGTGCCGAGAATAACAATCCAGATCGAACGCCATCTGCACCGAAACGTTCAATGAGCTCCAATGGGTCTGGGGAATTACCTAGCGATTTGGACATCTTACGACCCTGCTTGTCGCGAACAATACCTGTTAGGTAAACATTCTTAAATGGAAGTTCATCGCGCCACTCATAACCAGCCATAATCATACGAGCTACCCAGAAGAATAAAATATCCGGACCCGTCACCAAATCGTTCGTTGGGTAGTAGTAATTGATTTCCTCATTGTTCGGATTTTCAATGCCGTCAAATACAGAAATTGGCCACAACCAAGACGAGAACCAAGTATCCAAAACATCCGGATCTTGCGTCAAATCATCCTCTACTAATGCGAATAATTGGTATTTATCTCTGGCAATTCGTAAAGCTTCCTTCTTGTCTTTCGCCACAATGACCGTGCCGTCTTCCATGTAGAACGCAGGAATTTGTTGGCCCCACCACAACTGACGCGAAATACACCAATCGCGGACATTTTCCATCCAAGAACGATAGGTATTTTTGAACTTCGCAGGGTGCAATTGGATATTGTCATTCATGACATTTTCCAAGGCCGGCTTCGCTAGGTCCTCCATTTTTAAGAACCATTGTAACGATAATTTCGGTTCAATGACAGCACCCGTTCTTTCGGATGTTCCTACGGTCGATTTATATTCGTCGGTCTTTGTCAAATACCCTTCCTCAGTCAATTGTTTTACGATTCGCTTCCGCGCCTCGAAACGATCAACTCCCACAAATAAAACAGCCTTTTCGTTCAAGGTCCCGTCATCATTCAAGATGTCGATTACCGGTAATTTATGTTTTAGGCCTAATTCGTAGTCATTTAAATCATGCGCTGGAGTTACCTTTAAACATCCTGTACCGAAGTCCAAGGTCACGTAATCATCCGGAATAATACTAATCTCCCGGTCGATTAAAGGAATACGCACCTTTTTGCCGTGTAAATGCAAATAGCGCTCATCCGCTGGATTGACGCAAATTGCCGCATCCGCCATGATAGTTTCTGGTCGCGTGGTGGCAATGGTTACAAAACCTGAACCATCAACCAAGGGATATTGGATATGGAATAATTTGGCCTGAACATCTTTGTAGATTACTTCTTCATCAGATAGTGCCGTTTTACCCTGGGGATCCCAGTTGACCATGCGCACTCCTCGGTAAATTAATCCCTTGTTATACAAACGAACGAAGGTGTCTATGACCGCTTCATACAAGGACGGCTCCATGGTGAATCGCGTACGATCCCAGTCACAAGAGGCTCCTAGTTTCTTTAATTGGTCGAGGATAATTCCGCCGTATTTGTCCTTCCATTCGAAGGCGTGGGTTAGGAATTCCTCGCGTGAAATATCTTTCTTTTCGATGCCTTTTTCTTTCAGCATCGC
>JBJTMZ010000198.1:0-7056 GCA_046073805.1 Aquirufa sp. | reverse complement strand
TGCTTATTGCAATAGAAGCCACGAAAACAGCCGAATTCGAGGAATTCGCCAAAGACCATGGATTCGAATTAAGTCCCATTGGTCAATTAATCGAAGCCCAAGAAAAAGCCATTTATTTAGCCTAATGAAACTATTCTCACGTAATATTGGTCAGAACGGTACGCCCATCATTATTTTACATGGGATTTTCGGTACCTCCGACAACTGGTTAGGAATTGCCAAGGCATTTGCAGACACAAATCGAGTATTCCTGCTCGACCAACGAAATCATGGACAATCACCTTGGTCGGACGAATTTGATTACCAAGTAATGGCGACCGACCTAAAAGAATTCATCGACGATCATGAATTGGAAAAACCTGTGATTATTGGCCATTCCATGGGTGGAAAAACAGTCATGCAATTTGGCTTAAACTATCCAGGAATTGCGGAAAAGTTGATTATCGTCGACATCGCTCCCAAATTCTACCCCGTTCATCATACAAGTATTTTAGCGGGCTTGAACTCCGTAGACCTAGCCACTATTCAAAGTAGAAATGACGCCAATGAGCACATGAAGCGCTTTGAAGAAAATGAAGGCGTTCGTCAATTTCTATTAAAAAACCTATATCGCAATTCCGACGGCGAATTTGCATGGCGCATCAATTTGAAAGTAATCACCAAAAACATCGATGTTGTTGGTCACGAACTCTTCGTAAAAAATGCTTGCGACACCTTGACCTATTTCATCAAGGGTGCTAATTCGCATTATATCCAACCCGAAGACGAACGTTACATCGCCGAAATATTTCCGAATTTCGAGTTAATCGAAATTGCCAATGCGGGCCACTGGGTGCAAGCCGATCAACCCGAGGCCTTTGTTCAAGTTCTAAAGGAAATTCTATGAAGCTGATCTTGATTCCTTGTCCCATTGCTGAACAAACGGCAGCGAGCGTTTTACCGGAAGAGGTCCGTCAGGCTGTTCTGCAAACCCAACATTTCCTCGTTGAAAATGTACGCACTGCGCGCAGATTCATCAGCGAACTAAAAATGGGCATCCAAATTGATGAGCTATGCTTTGAAATCTTGGACAAGGATACCGATCGCAAAACGATTTCGGACTTTTTGACTAAATATAAGGATGTTGATAGCATAGGCGTCATATCCGAGGCGGGTTGTCCTGGCGTTGCGGATCCAGGAGCTCTAGCCGTAGCCATCGCGCAGGAAAAAGGGATCGAGGTTCAGCCTTTAGTGGGACCCTCTTCCATCCTACTGGCCTTGATGGCATCTGGATTTTCGGGCCAACAGTTTCGCTTCCATGGCTATATTCCCATCGACAAATCTGCAAGGGCAAAGAAAATTGACCAATTACATAAAGACGTGGAGAAAACAGGAGAAACCCAATTGTTTATTGAAACTCCCTATCGGAATAATAGCCTTTTGGATGATTTAATACAATTATTACCTGGCCATCAATTACTGAGCATCGGTTGTAATATCCAAGATCCCAGCGGTTTCACGCAAACAAAAAGCTTGAAACAATGGGCAGAACAAAAGCCCGACCTGCATAAAAAACCCTGCTTGTTTCTATTGGGACGCTCATAAAATTCGTAATTTGCACCAAAATTCATTTTCGTGATTCACCAAAAATCCTTTACCTGTAACCCTTTTCAAGAGAACTCCTATTTGGTTTGGGACGATGCAGGCAATGGCGTAATCATCGACCCCGGTTGTTATACCTACGAAGAACGAAAGGAACTTCACGATTTCATTGAATCAAATCAGATCAAGCTACAATACATCCTAAATACGCATGCGCACATTGATCATGTATTGGGTGTAGCTTATTTCAAACAAACCTATCAGATTCCTTTTTGCCTACATCCCTTGGACAAACCCTTGTTGGACGATGCCATCAATCGTGCGCAGGTGTATGGATTCCCGCATTTTCAAGCAGCCGAGGTAGATCGCTGGCTCGAAAATGAGGAGCAAATTTCGGTGGGTGAAATGAACTTTAAAGTCTTGTTTGTCCCAGGACATGCACCGGGTCATATGGCTTTTTATGAGGCCACCATGGGCTGGGTATTTGGGGGTGACGTTTTATTTAGACGCAGTATCGGTCGGACGGATTTTCCGTTGTGTAATCACGCCGACTTAATTCATAGCATTCAAACGCAATTGTATACGCTTCCTTTGGAAACTACGGTTTTTCCAGGACATGGTGGGCCGACCACCATTGCAGATGAGCGCGTTTCAAATCCATTCGTCAAAGCATGAAAAAAGAAATCCCCAATTTATTAACTCTGGGCAATCTCCTTGCGGGATGCATGGGATTGTATTTTGTTATGCAGGGCAATGTATATAATGCCTCTCTTTGCATTTTCGTTTCTTTGGTCTGTGATTTCTTGGATGGGTTCTTGGCCCGTTTATTGCATGCCTACTCGGATTTGGGTAAGGAATTAGATTCATTAGCCGATGTTGTCTCTTTTGGGGTATTACCTAGTTTTATTTTATTAAATCTCGTTGAACAAAGTTGTGGCGCGCAATGCACACAAGGACCTTTGGGATTCTACAAACCCTTCTTGGTGTTTTCGCTAGCATTGATGTCGGCCTACCGACTCGCCAAATTCAACATTGATACCCGACAATCCGATCAATTTATCGGCGTACCAACCCCAGCCAATGGATTATTGGTCGCATCATTGCCCCTTATTTTACATTACCAACCCGCATTTACGCCGTATATCCTTCACTACCAAGGATTACTAATTTACAGTATTTTGATGAGCTATTTATTGGTCAGTGAATTGCCATTGATGGCTTTCAAGTTTAAATCTTGGGACTGGGCCAGCAATCAAAGTAGATACTTATTCTTAATTTATTGCATTGCTATGCTAGTAATGCTTAAATTTGCAGCTTTCCCTGTATTGGTGATATCGTATATCGCCTTGTCGGGTATTCTTTCGTTACTTAATACTAAACAAAAATGAAATTCATCGCAGAAATCAATGTAATGCCTCAAAAGGAAATTCTTGACCCTCAAGGAAAAGCAGTTCGTATTGGCTTACAAAACCTAAACATCACGCAAGTTGCCGATGTGCGTATTGGAAAACACATCACCTTGCAATTAGAGGCGGATTCTGAGGCTGCTGCGAATGAAATCGTAACGGAAGCTTGCAAGAAATTATTGGCGAACTTAATTATGGAGGAATTCGAATTCACCCTAACTGCCATCTAAATTAAAATTGGCCTGTATGCAGCATCACCAGTGTACAGGCCTCTTCCACTTGAACTCCTTCAAGGGCTAAAGTATTCATCAATTCAGGGTTCTCTGTGCCTGGATTAAATATCACGCGTTTAGGTTTCAATTGACGTAAATAAGCCAACAAATCTTGTTGGTGCTGCGGCCCCACATACAAGGTTACCGTATCAATACCACTTATTATTGGTTGATTTTGCTGGATGGCTATCCCGCTCACATCCCCTTTCTTCACTCCTACCAAATGGACTTCGTGCCCTTTCTCCAATAGTAAATTCGTTGCGATATAGGCATATCGATCTGGATTTGTGGAGGCACCGTAAACAAGTACTCGCATATTATCAGTTTGTTGATACAATGTTAGCTAAAATTCTGCCGAATTTAGGTTAGATTCGTTCACAATTGCAACCACTAATACAAAACTTATGAAAACTCCAACCATCCGGATGGAACGCTGGGCGACGATTGCCCTCGATCTACCAACCGATCAAATCTACCAAATTTCTTCCTGGGGACGCATTCGCAATCAGCATCAAAAAATCCTGCAGGGCTCCCAAATTCAAGGCTATCAATCCCTAAACATCCGCATCAAAAAAGAACACCGTAATTTTTATGTACACAAATTAGTCGCCGCCCATTTCTGCCCTCAAAACTCCTTGGACCAAGAATTTGTCATCCACCTCGACTACGACAAACTAAATAACCGAGCCGAAAACCTCCGCTGGGTCAGTCGGGCAGAATTAACCCAACACAACAAGTCCAACCCGTCCATCATAAATAAAAGGAAACCTCAAACTGCAAAACATTACAAGCTGAATGCGAACAAGGTTCAAATTATCAAACAATTGATACGGTCAGGCAAAAGCAGGCCCAAGATGATCGCCAAACAATTCGGAATTACATCCACCCAAGTGGGGCGAATCAAGAAAGGTGAAAACTGGAAGAACGTTCGTTAAAACAATTGCGAGGCAATGGCGTGAACGCTGTCCGACTTGCTCATCGTATAAAAATGTAAAGCCGGTACTCCCGCTTGCATCAATTCCTTGCCCTGTTGGACCGCCCATTCAATGCCCACTTGTTTAATGGCGGCATTGTTTGAGCACTTTTTGACTTCGGATGCTAAAGCCTCTGGAATTTCCAAATGGAAAATCTCAGGAAGAATTTCTAATTGGCGAGCCGTCGCCAATGGCTTCAAACCGGGAATGATGGGTACATGAATATCCATAGCCCGGCACTTCTCAACGAAATCAAAATAATGCTGGTTATTAAAAAACATTTGGGTAACGATGTAATCCGCACCCGCATCTACTTTTTGCTTCAAATAGCGTAAATCTTCCTCCAAAGAAGCAGCTTCAAAATGTTTCTCCGGATAAGCAGCGACACCAATACAGAAATTGGTAGGCAATGATTCTGTTTCCTCATGCAATAAGATCCCTTGATTCATCGCATGCACCTGAGCCACTAACTCATTGGCAAATGCATGCCCACCCGGTTTAGGCACAAAACGATCCTCCCCTTTTTCTTGGTCACCACGTAAAACCAAAGCATTTTCAATCCCTAAATAATGTAAGTCGATCAGAAAATCTTCCGTTTCTTCTTTCGTAAAACCACCACAAATCACGTGCGGAACCGCCTCAACCTTAAATTTCTGCATGATGGCCGCACAAATCCCCAGCGTTCCGGGGCGTTTGCGAATAGGAATACGCTTGAGAATACCGTCAACCGATTTCTCGATGTATTCTTCCCGGTGATAGGTCACCTCAATAAACGGCGGATTAAACTCCATGAGAGGCTCAATGTGCGAAACCAATTCGCCCAAATGTTGCCCCTTCATCGGCGGAATAATCTCGATGGAAAACAAGGTCTTCCCCTTCGATTCGTCTAAATATTGCGTAATCTTAGTCATATTACTTACACATCATAGGTTAAGACAGGACTCAACCAACGTTCAATTTCTTCCACCGACATCCCTTTACGAGCGGCATAGTCGACCACCTGATCCTTGGCAATTTTACCTAAACCAAAATAGGTACTCTCTGGATGCGAAAAATAAAATCCTGATACGGAAGATGCTGGGTGCATCGCATAACTTTCCGTCAATTCGATTCCCAATTGTTTTTCGGCATCCAATAACTCAAATAATCGCTTTTTCTCCGTATGGTCTGGACATGCTGGATATCCCGGTGCCGGACGGATTCCTTGGTATTTTTCGGCGATTAATTCCTCATTACTCAAGGATTCTGTTTCCGCATAGGCCCAGAATTCCTTGCGTACACGTGCATGCATCAATTCCGCAAAAGCCTCTGCCAAACGATCCGCCAAGGCTTTCACCATGATGGAATTATAGTCATCGTGTTGTTTCTCAAAACGCTCTAACAAGACCTCAATACCAATGCCCGTCGTTACCGCAAAAGCTCCGAGATAATCCGTCTCCCCTGTTTCTAAGGGTGCTACAAAATCACTCAAACAACGGTTTGGCAAACTTGCAGCCTTTTGACCCTGTTGACGCAAATGATGCAACCAAGCAGTCGAATCAGAAGTCTCATCCTTTTTCACTACCTCGTAATCAATATGCGTATGAACGCCATGCTTGTCGCAAGGCACATCCGTCACCTTCTCAACAATGTCATGCAAAATGATATCATCTCCAAAGCCATTCGCCGGAAAGAACCCCAAGGCTGCCTTGGCAGTCAATAATTTGTTGTCGACAATTTCCTTCAATAAGGCTTGCGCATCATTGAACAATTTACGTGCCTCTTGTCCAATCGTCTCGTTTTCAAATATCCGAGGGTATTTTCCCGACAATTGCCATGTCGAGAAGAATGGAGTCCAGTCAATATATTCAGCAATCTCCGCCAAATCATAGTCTTGGAAATATTTCACACCCAAGAAACTTGGCTTAGTCGCCTTAAATCCTGTCCAATCAATGCCCGATGTTTTTTGACGCACTTGACTCAATGACAAATAATTTTTCTCTTGTTGGCGTGCGGCATGCGACACCCGCAAATCCGCATATTCCTGCTTAATTTCCGTAAATATCTCTTGGGAAGTCAATTCACTTTGCAACAATCGACCCGCTACCGGAACGGAACGTGAGGCATCCAAAACGTGAATGACCGGACCGCTGTAATGCGGATCTATCTTGACAGCCGTGTGAATACGCGACGTTGTTGCCCCACCGATCAACAATGGAATGGTAAATCCTTGACGCTCCATTTCCTTCGCCACATAAACCATCTCATCCAAGGATGGCGTAATCAAACCGGAAAGACCGATAATGTCAACATTATGTTCTTTGGCAGCGGCTAAAATCTTCTCGCAAGAAACCATCACGCCAATGTCAATTACCTCGTAATTATTACATGCCAAAACAACGCCAACGATATTTTTGCCGATATCATGCACGTCGCCCTTCACGGTTGCCAACAATATTTTACCCGCTGAAGAACTCTCTCCTCCTACTTTTTCCGCTTCAATGTAAGGCAATAAATAGGCCACGGCTTTCTTCATGACGCGGGCAGATTTCACCACCTGAGGCAAGAACATTTTCCCCTCACCGAATAGATCCCCGACCACATTCATACCGTCCATCAAAGGCCCTTCAATGACCTGAATGGGGCGCTCAACGAGTTGGCGGGCTTCCTCCACATCCTCATCGATAAACTCCGTTAATCCCTTAATCAGGGCATGTTCCAAACGCTTATTGACAGGTAAGGAGCGCCAAGCGTCATCGATAACGGCTTCTTTACCGACCGACTTAACCGTCTCGGCAAAATTGACCAGTTTCTCCGTAGCATCTGGATGACGGTTTAATAAAA
>JBJTMZ010000197.1:0-18581 GCA_046073805.1 Aquirufa sp. | reverse complement strand
ATGGATCATGCCATGTGGGAATATTTGGCATTCTGTGCGGGTACGGGAGGGAGTATTTTGATTATTGGATCGGCAGCAGGTGTGGCTGTAATGGGGATGGAGAAGATTGATTTTCTTTGGTATGCGAAGCGAATCGGAATCTTGGCCCTTTTGGGTTATTTTGCAGGGGCTGCCTGTTACTTATTAGTTCATTAAAAGCTATAACTTACTCGAGCGGCATAGAAATTCGGGGCAACAATGGGTTCCCAATTCAACGCTGTTTTGTTTAATGCTTTTTTAAATTTTGGGTAGGCCCAATCGGCAATTTCTGCGGAAGCAATACCGATGGCAGCACCCATCAAAACATCAGTTCCCCAATGTTTGTTGTTTGCCACGCGTAAGGCACCGGTAGCACTCGCTAATGCATAACCTCCAATGGCGATCGCCGGATATTTTTTCCCATAAGCTTTGTCAAGCATTCGAGCTCCGAAGAAGGCCGTCGTTGTGTGGCCTGATGGAAAACTGTGATCTGTTCCATCGGGGCGGGTTTCATTAATCCCGTATTTTAACCCTTGGGTGATGACGACATAGGTGCCTGTTCCCAAAATGAATTTACCGAGCAATTCTTTCTTGTTGGATTCACCATCAAGGCCCGCTAAATGTAAACCGATATATAATAAGGTAGGGCTGTATTGCAGGTAATTGTCTGCTGAGGAATTAAAGTTACTAAAGTTCTCTTGATAGTATTTTTTCTGAGCTTCTTTGGAGGCATCATTGTAGAGTAAAATGCTGATACCTGAAAGTCCGGCGACATATCCCC
Source organism: Aquirufa sp. (assembly GCA_046073805.1). Taxonomy (GTDB): domain Bacteria; phylum Bacteroidota; class Bacteroidia; order Cytophagales; family Spirosomataceae; genus Aquirufa. Next base: position 17,782 of record JBJTMZ010000197.1, on the reverse strand, counting down.
AAGCTTTTTTTTGTGCAAATGTGTGAAAGTTTACTAACAATAAGAGAACAAGAATTCTATTTTTCATGTAAAAGGGTTTGGATGGTTTGTTCGAACTCGTGAATCCAATCGGTATAGTAAACGCCCGTTCCCGGACCTGAGAAACCTGTATGTATTTCTCGCACCTTTCCCGATTTATCTAAAATAAATGTGGTTGGGTAGCCATTGATTTTATGAAGCATGGGAAGGACTTTGGAAATGGTTTCATCATTCGGTTGTCCGGCAAGTAAGATTTCATAATCTAAGCCAATGCGTTTTTTGAAGTTCTCAATTTTAGGCCCTGAAACGCTCATTTCTGGGGAGTATTCAAAAGCAAGTCCTATCACCTCTACGCCTTGCTCTTTCATTTTTTTATAAAAAGGTGCCAAGTAACGCGATTCATCTAGGCAATTGGGACACCAAGAACCCATCAACTCGATAATTACCACTTTGTTTTTGTAACGTTCATCAGCTAGGCTAACCAATTTTCCACTTGTATTTGGAAGCGAAAAGCTAATGCGGTCAAAGCCAGGTTTCAAATAGGTTAGTTTTTTAAGATCAGGAAGGCTGGCTTTTGCGTCTTTTTTTGCGATGAAATTTCGCTTACCCGCTAATCCCGAAAAGAAGTTTCCGGAGAGTTGGTCTCCTTGTAAGCTAGCCCGAAACTGCATAACGCCACTTCCATCAAAATAACTTAAGAGTAAGCTATCTCCGCTCACATTGCCCTGCAGGAATCGGTAATCACCACTTGTTTTTAATACAGTTCCCGTAACCTGATTTCCTTTTTGGGAAAGTACCATGACTCCTGGGCTGTGGTTGCTTTCGTCCGACCAGAAGTCGGCTGAATATTTACCACTCACATTAATTTTTGCGGGGGAAAGGTTGATGAATCGCGCTTCGCTTCCAGCCTTCGCTTCGAAAGGGATACGGTATAGCGTCTTTCCATTGCGTTTTTTTTGCCAATAACCGGTGAGCGATTGCGTGTTTTTTAGTGCGCCGACGAGCTCGGAATCATATAAGTCGAAGGGAATAACTAGGGAATCACCACGGAAATAGGCATCTCCAAGACTCGCTTTCTCAGAACCATTTTGGATACGGATATCCATGTTGGATTTCGTTGGATTAGCTCCAACGACAAAATTAAATGGTAGTTTGCCTCCGAGGTGGTCGATTTCACCGCGCCAAGATCCAGATTTAGGTAATTGGCTAAAGCCTATTGTTGATACGACTAAGCAAATGGAAAGCGTGAAAAGGGATTTCATAGGCATCAAATATTTGTACAAAGATAGGGGATAAACCTTGTCACAAAAAAATCAACATCCTGATAAAAAAGCTTATGCTTGCCGACAGATAATTTGTAAATTTGAATTATGTCTGAAAGCGCCTATCACACCTCGGTTTTGTTGCATGAATGTTTGCAAGGTTTAGCGATTAAACCGGATGGGATTTATGTCGATGTGACCTTTGGCGGGGGTGGGCATTCGAAGGCTATTTTGGAGCAATTGGGTCCTAATGGCCGACTATATGCATTTGATCAGGATCCCGATGCTTGGAAACAGGCGGATTTGATTGATGACGATCGATTGACTTTGATTACGGCTAATTTTCGTTACCTCGAAAAGTATTTGCGGTTGCAGGGTGTGAAGCAAGTTGATGGAATTTTGGCAGATTTGGGTGTATCGTCTTTTCAATTGGATGCGGCAGAGCGAGGGTTCTCCACGCGTTTTGATGGTCCGCTAGACATGCGGATGGGGCCATCGGCATCGACCACAGCTGCGGAGGTATTGAATAATTATTCAGCGGGGGATTTGCAGAAGCTTTTTGGGATGTATGGGGAGATTAAGAATGCAAAAACATTGGCGTTGGCGGTGGTGCAAGCCAGGACCCAAAAGCCTTTGGAAACGACAGGGGAGTTTAAGGAGATTTTATTTAAATTAGCTCCAAGGAATAAGGAGTTTCGATATTTTGCTCAGGCATTTCAAGCCATTCGTATTGAGGTGAATCAGGAATTGCGGGTGATTGAAGAGTTTTTGGAGCAGTGTCCCAAAGTTATGGCACCTTCGGGGCGCTTATGTGTGATTTCGTTTCATTCCTTGGAAGATCGATTGGTGAAGAATTACCTACGGACTGGGGATTGTTTTGGCAAAGAGGATAAGGATATGTTTGGCGTGGTTCATAAGCCATTGGAAAGCGAGATCCGAAAACCGATCACCGCATCGGAGCTAGAATTGAAGGAAAATCCAAGATCGAGAAGTGCAAAATTGAGAATAGCAAGTAAAATATAAGATGGCAAATGCAGTAAAAAACACGGATGGAGAATCCAAATCGAAGCCGCAGGCAGGTGTGATGGATTTGTTGTTTAACATTGATTCACTGACTGGGGGAGAGTTGCCTATCCCTTTGCTCAAGAAGGTATTGTTTATTGCGGGCCTCATTATGATTTACATTTATTACACGATGATGGCAGAAAGTAAAATTCACCGTATCGAAAAAGTAAAGTTGGAATTGGATGAGATTCGGGCGGATTACACGACTCAAAAAGCTGAGTATATGAAAGTAGGCAAGCAAAGCTATTTGTCATTAGCGATGAAAAAATACAAATTGGAACCGAGTTTAATTCCGCCGATTAAGGTGGTAGCAGAATCTGAAAAGGAGAAAGAGTAATGGCAAAGTCAACGACACAAAATATCCGACAAATCATCACGCGTCGCTTTAATGGTTTTTTTATCATTATGCTTGGCGCCTTTGCCTTATTATTGTTTTTCTTATTCAAAGTTGTCTTTGTAGATGGGCCTAGCTTAAAATCGGATGCCTCTGCGAAGTATGTGAGAGAGCGGTCGATTGAGGCAGTTCGTGGAAATATTTATGCAAGTGATGGCAGTTTATTGGCGACCTCATTGCCAAAATATCGTCTTGGAATGGACTTTTCAGTCTATAAGACTAAGGCAATGCAAGATACTTTCAATCGACATTCCCGTGATTTGGCAGAACATTTGGCTGCATTTTATAAGGATCGTACGGCGGATGAGTATTTTTATAAATTGAAGAAGGGCTTTGATCAGAAGAAACCCTACATCATGATCAACAATCGGTTGCTGGACTTTCAGGAACGTAAAACGGTTTTAAGTTTTCCTATTTTTAATATACATCCGAACAATCCCAATAAGACGGGAGTGGTATTTGAGAAGAAAAATGTGCGTTACGCCCCTTTTGGGCAGACCGCTTACCGGACGATTGGTTACTTGAAAGATAAGAATCAGGTAGGTTTGGAGAAGGCTTTTAACAAAGAATTAGCAGGGATTCCGGGACATGGTTTCTTTGAAAAGATGGATAAGAATGTTTGGCGTCCGATGGATGGGAGTAAGGAGATTTTGCCGCAACGCGGGCTGGATCTTCATACGACGTTGGATGTGGATATTCAGGATATTGTGGAGTTGGCCTTAATGCGGTCATTGGATGATTACAAAGGGGATTATGCGACGGCAATTGTGATGGAGACGGCGACGGGCGAAATTAAGGCGATATCCAATTTGATGAAAAATCCCAAATCGCCCACGGGATATTCGGAGGCGCTCAATTATGCCTTGGAAGTATCTGAAAACGATCCGGGATCTGTATTTAAATTGCCTGCGATGATGGCGATGATGGAGGAGTCGGGTATGCCTTTGACCGAGACGGTTACTACGGGTGGTAAATATACCATTTTCAATAAAACTATGACAGACTCCCATGATTATGGGACTTTAACTGCTCAGGGGGTTATTGAACATTCGTCAAACATTGGTACGATTAAATTGATGCAACGTGTTTTTGGAACCAAGCCAAATAAGTGGTATCAATATTTGAAAGACTTTCATTTGTTGGATCCGCTCGATTTTCAAATTAAACCGGTCACACCCAAGCCGAATTTCAGGCATCCAACGAAATGGGATAAACTGACCTATATGTGGACTTCGGTGGGGTATTCATCGAACACATCCCCCTTGCATTTACTGGCGTTTTATAATGCCATTGCCAATAATGGATATTGGATTCAGCCGATTATCGTGAAAAGTGCAACGCAGGGAAATGATGTGGTTGTGGATTATACTTTGACTCAAAAGAAGGATAGCAAGCCCTTGTGTTCCAAGGAGACTTTGGCCAAGTTGCAGACCATGTTGAAAGGTGTAGTTGAGCGAGGTACATCTGACAATTTAAAAGGTACGAAGTATGGGATTGCGGGAAAGACAGGAACAGCTCAGCGTCGTGTTCGGGGTCAATATATTAAAGGGACCTATTATGTTTCTTTTATTGGTTATTTCCCGGTTAACAATCCAAAATATACGGTTTTAGTGGCGATGGATTATCCGAAGGGTAGTTCCGAGGCGACTTATGCGCGCCAAGTAACGGCTCCCGTGTTCAAGGATATTTCAGAGCGTATTTATGCCCGGGACATGAAGCTTCAGCAAAAGCTTTCGGGATATTTACCGGACTCGTTGAACAATGCTGCTTTACGACATTTAATTCACCCGATGGACCATGGGGTTTTGTATTCAAATTTGGGACTTCCAAAAATTGAAGAAGATGGCCGCTGGTTGTCATTCCAAATGAACAAGAAGGAAGTAAAAAATTATGCGGTGAGTTTCGCGCCCAAAAAGGTCCCCAATGTTGTGGGAATGAATTTGCGGGATGCACTTTTTTTGCTTGAAAATCAGGGATTGAAGGTACGCGCGAAAGGATTAGGTCTTGTCAAGACACAGTCAATTCCTGCAGGATTTCCTATTCAAAAAAATGCCCTTATCACTATTCAGCTGCACTAAACTATGACGTATTCGTCTTTGCAATTATTTCAATCCGTTGAAAAACTCCAACAGCTTGGAGGTGATCAATTGATCAGTCATCTATGTTTTGACTCACGTCAGGCGTCAGCAGGATCCTTGTTTTTTGCCATACCGGGTACACAAGTGGATGGACATCAATTTCTACCGCAAGTATTTTCACAAGGTTGCACAGCTTGCGTGGTGGAAAAGATTCCGGAGCAAATACCGGAGGGAGTTTTAATCATCCAAGTGAGGGATTCCAATGAGGCGATGGCGCTAGTGGCCTCGCAATTTTACGGAAATCCGTCTGCACAATTGAACTTGGTAGGTATTACGGGTACGAATGGCAAGACCACGAGTGTAACACTATTATTTGAGCTATTTAAATTGCTAGGGCATCGTTGTGGCCTAATTTCTACGGTACAAAATAAAATTCAGGATCGAGTGATTCCTGCAACACATACGACGCCAGATTCCCTAAATTTGAATGCACTTCTTGCAGAGATGCATTCGGATGGTTGTACGCATGTATTCATGGAGGTGAGCTCACATGCGGTTGTTCAGAAGCGTATTTTTGGCTTAACGTTTAAGGGCGCCATTTTTTCGAATATCACGCGAGATCATTTAGATTTCCATGAGACATTCGATGCCTATATTAAAGCCAAAAAGGGCTTTTTTGACGAGTTGCCAAAATCGGCCTTTGCGCTAACAAATGCCGATGATAAGCGTGGTTCTGTGATGCTTCAAAATACCAAAGCACGAAAGGTATCTTATGGAATTCTTGAATCTGCAGATTTCAAGGCGAAAGTAAAGGCAAATGTCCTTTCAGGTTTGCAATTAGAGTTGGATGGCCAGGAAATTCACACGCAATTGATAGGCCAGTTTAATGCATATAATTTGCTTGCAATCTATTCGACTGCCATATTGCTCGGTGAGAATAAAGAAGAGGTTTTAATTGCCTTATCTGGTTTGAAAACCGCACCGGGAAGATTTGAACAGTTCCATGGTCCTGAAAATAAAATGGCCATAGTCGATTATGCCCATACACCAGATGCCTTGGAGAATGTTTTGAAAACGATTCAGGCGATTCGTCAAAAGCACCAACAAATCATAACCGTGGTGGGCTGTGGCGGTAATCGCGATGCAGGTAAACGTCCGATTATGGCGGCTTTAGCAGCGGAGTACAGCGATCAGGTCGTGTTGACTTCGGATAATCCTCGTTTTGAGGACCCTGAACTTATTTTGGATCAGATGGAGGTAGGAATCCCTGAAAATATGTCGGGAAAAGTCGTCCGAATCGCCGATCGCCAGAAGGCAATTGAAGAGGCCATTCGGCATTATGCAGGGAATGGCGATATCATTTTAGTTGCGGGTAAGGGGCATGAGACCTTTCAAGATATACAAGGCGTAAAGTATGATTTTGATGACAAGCAGGTCATTGCGGACGCTTTTGCTAAAGTTTGATTTCGCCGTAAATTTTTGCAAATTTGTTAATTCAAATAATTTTTCAATCACCTCCAAAAGCTAGGCATGTTTTATTACCTCTTTGAATACTTAGATAAAACCTTAAATATTCCGGGTGCTGGAGTTTTTCAATACATTACCTTTCGTGCGGTTGCGGCTGTCATTACATCTTTAGGTATCGCAGCTATTTGGGGGAAATCGGTGATTTATCGATTGCAACGTTTGCAGATTGGGGAAGAGATTCGCGATCTAGGTTTGGAGGGTCAAATGGCTAAAAGAGGCACCCCAACGATGGGTGGATTTATTATCCTTTTGTCTTTATTGATTCCTACGATTTTATTTTCAAAGGTTACGAATGTTTACATCGTTTTGTTATTGACCTCCGCAATTTGGTTGGGCGCTGTGGGGTTTGCAGACGATTACATCAAAGTATTTAAGAAAAATAAGGACGGTCTTTCGGGGAAATTTAAGGTTGTTGGCCAAATCGGCCTGGGTATCATTGTGGGTTTGACTATGTACTTTAATGAGCACATCAAGGTACGTGAATTTGCTGCGGATGGGACTTATGTGGACCATAAATCCTTATTGACTACCGTACCCTTTATGAAGGGTAATTCCTTTGATTACAACATGTTATTGCCAAGTTTTATTCCGGATCAATATGTTTGGGTGGTTTATGTTTTGGTGGTCATATTCATCATTACGGCGGTTTCAAATGGTGCCAACATCACCGATGGAATCGACGGTTTAGCTGCGGGAACTTCCGTGATTATTGGTATTGCGTTGGCTATTTTAGCGTATGTATCTGGGAATAAGGTCATTTCTCAATATCTGAATGTGATGTTTATCCCTAATTCAGGGGAATTGGCGGTCTTTTGTGCTGCGTTCGTCGGGGCGTGTATTGGCTTTTTGTGGTACAATGCTTACCCCGCTCAAGTATTTATGGGTGATACGGGAAGTTTGATGTTGGGGGGTGTTATCGCGACTTTGGCAATCGTAATTCGCAAGGAGATGTTGATCCCGGTTCTTTGTGGGATATTTCTAATCGAAAACCTTTCGGTCATCATGCAGGTGGCCTATTTTAAATATACCAAACGGAAGTACGGAGAAGGGCGTCGAATTTTTTTAATGTCACCTTTGCATCATCACTTCCAAAAGAAGAATTACCATGAGGCTAAAATTGTTACCCGTTTCTTAATTGTGGGGATTATTTTGGCTGTTATTTCATTAGTAACTTTAAAATTACGCTAAGCGTATCCTTATTTTGAGTCAAATTCGCCTATATCCTCGTAAAGATTCCTTTCAAGAAATTATTCCTTTGCCTTCCTCGAAATCGGAAAGTAATCGCGCTTTGGTGATTAATGCATTAGCCGGTGGCGATAAGGATCAATTGTCGAATTTAGCGGAAGCGCGCGATACGCAAACCATGTTACGTTTGTTGGCCGATACGGATAAGCCAATCGCCGATGTGCTTGATGCGGGTACCACGATGCGTTTTTTGACGGCATATTATGCCATCACGGGGGCAAATAAAAAAATGACAGGTACGCCACGCATGTGCGAAAGACCGATCGGGATTTTGGTGGATGCGCTTCGTTCTTTGGGTGCGAATATTACCTATGAAAAAAATGAGGGGTATCCTCCTTTGCAATTAGCGGGATTTCAGTATTCGGGTTCTCGTGAATTACGTATTCGTGGGGATGTTAGTTCGCAGTTTATCTCTGCGATCTTAATGATCTCACCACTGCTGCCTGAGGGAATTGAATTGACCATTACGGGTTCCTTGGGTTCTAAGCCCTATGTGGAAATGACACTCGCTCAAATGGCGCAGTTTGGCATCCGGGCGTCCGTCGATTGGTCAAAGGGCTTAATCGATATTCCTGCCCAGAACTACGTAGCAGCTCCATTTGCAGTTGAGTCGGATTGGTCAGGTGCTAGTTATTGGTATTCGATGGTAGCACTCTCACCATTTGCCGATAGTTCATTGGAATTGTTGGGTTTGAAAGAAGAATCCCTGCAAGGTGACGCGGCCATCCGGGATATTATGTTGCCACTGGGCGTGAAAAGTACGTATACCGGTCGTGGTTACCTATTGACGAAATGTGAGGCTGTTTCAGAGTTAGCTTGGGATTTTACGGATTGTCCAGATTTGGCTCAAACCATTAGTGTGGTTGCGGCAGCAAAAAATATCACCATACACTTAACGGGAGTTGAATCTTTAAAAGTGAAGGAGACCGATCGAGTATTAGCGCTTCAAAATGAACTTATCAAGTTAGGGGCAACTTTGAAAGAAGTTAAGCTTAATGAATTATATACGGTTTCAGGTTCATTTACTACAGCAGGTCCTGTGCCCGAGATTGAAACCTATGATGACCATCGCATGGCGATGGCCTTCGCTCCGGTCGGTCTTTTGCGTGAAATTCTCATTCATGAACCAGGTGTTGTGGCTAAATCCTATCCAAGTTTTTGGAAACATGTGGATTTGTTATTGAATTCATCAACTAACGAATAAAATTCCTTTTTTATCTATTTCTTGAATACAAGTCGTCGTTTTTTTTCGTAGAATTGTCGGAAATGTAAACGCTGCCGGGGTTAGAAACCCCGGCAGCGTTACGCAAAAAACAACTCAAACGATGAAGAAGATTTTACTGCTTATTTTGTTAAGCCCCATGGCCTTATTTGCCCAAAAAACGCTATTATACTGCGGAAAAATGGTGGATGTGAAGGCTGGAAAAGTACAAACTGCCTTGACCATTGTGGTAGAAGGTAAAAAAATTCAAAGTATCCAACCCGGTTACATCCCGGCAGCTAAAGGCGATCGTGTAATCGATTTGAAAAACAAGACGGTTATGCCAGGTTTGATTGATATGCACGTTCACTTGGAAAGCGAGACGAATCCGAATGCCTACTTGGATCGCTTTACTAAAAACCCGGGTGATGTCGCTTATCAAGCATTGGTTCATGCGAAGAAAACCCTGAATGTAGGATTTACCACGGTTCGAGATTTAGGCGGTTCGCATGTCGTGATTAGCTTACGCAACGCAATTAATAAAGGGATTGTTGAGGGCCCTCGTGTGTTTACGGCTGGAGTTTCAATTGGGTCCACAGGAGGACATGCGGATGATGCAAACGGTTTGAATGAAACATTTAAAAAGGATTTGGGACCTGAAGATGGGGTAGTTAATGGCTTGTCTGATGCAGCAAAAGCGGTTCGCCAACGGTATAAAGAAGGCTCTGATTTGATTAAAATCACAGCAACCGGAGGTGTGCTTAGTTATGCCAAAGATGGCATGGGGGCTCAATTTACCGAAGAGGAAATTCGGACGATTGTTCAAACCGCGAAAGATTATGGTTTTAAAGTGGCAGCTCACGCACATGGAGCGGAAGGGATGAAACGGGCGATTATCGCTGGAGTAAGTTCCATTGAGCATGGCACCTATATGACACCAGAGGTGGTGGAATTGATGAAGCAGCATGGAACTTATTATGTGCCAACGATCATTGCGGGACGTTCGGTTGCAGATTCGGCCAAAATACCTAATTACTATCCTGAGATGGTGAAAAAGAAGGCGGAGTCCATTGGGCCAATTATTCAGTCAACCTTTGGGAAGGCCTATAAAGCAGGCGTTAAGATTGCTTTTGGTACGGATGCGGGTGTATTTGGTCACGGCAAAAATCTACATGAGTTTATTTTGATGACTGAAGCTGGGATGCCGGCGATGGAGGCTATTCAATCGGCAACTGTAGCTGCCGCAGATTTATTAGGTCAGTCGGATTCCATCGGTTCCCTTGAACCGGGTAAGTTGGCCGATATTGTCGCTGTCGATGGCGACCCGACTCAAAACATCCAAGACATTCTGAAGATGAAGTTTGTTATGCGAGACGGGAAAGTCTACAAGCAAGATTAAAAAAAAAGCCCGAATGTGAATTCGGGCTTTTTTTACGATAAGTTGATTATTGCTGCGGCGCGAGTGCTTTTCGTTTAACTATTTCAAAGGCACCGAAAAATACAGTAGAAAAGAAGAATTGGCTAAGAATGGCGTTCTTTAAAAAAGGTAACGCAGCTGCATAACAGCTCATTAATCCTGCCAAATCCTTGGAATATACGACAGCATTCCCAGCCGTAAATCCATACCCAATCACATCCCCTGCCCATACAGCTAAATTGGAAAGGATAAAAAATCCAAGAACAGCAGCTAGGTTAGACCCAACGAATGAAGTCAAGTTGGAAATGCGGGAACCCAAGATGGCGATTCCGGCAAACAAGCTTAGATGAACAAGATCAAATCCCCACGAGAAACCTTCGAAATATTGCGGATATACTAAATTATTCAAAATAAGATTCGAAATCCAAATAGGCAAAAGAGCCCATAAAATAGCTTGACGTTTGCTGAGGGCATAAGTACCCGCAAATAATGCTAAGGAACCTAGTGGCGAAAAATTAGCCCAAGAAGGATTTACTAAAACTAAAAATCGGCTGGCAACTGCAAGGATTAAAAATCCAATCAGAAGCATGGTGCGCTTTGTCATTTGATATTTCTTTGTTTGGGAAGCTAAATAATTTCCAAAGGTAAAACAAAAGCCGTAATTTTATCCATTCTATTTCAATTTATGTATAAAGCTTTGCCGTCTATTGGGCTTTTGGGAGGTGGTCAGTTGGGTCGCATGTTGTTACAAGCAGCCATTGATTTGGATATTCAGGTATCTTGCCTTGATCCCGATGCGGAAGCCCCGTGTCATGAGTTGGCGCATTTCTTCAAGCAAGGCTCTTTTCAGGATTATGATTCAGTTTATCAGTTTGGTCAACATTTTGACGTGATCAGCATCGAAATTGAGCATGTAAATATTGAGGCATTAGAGGCCTTGGAAAAAGAAGGAAAGCAAGTCTTCCCTCAGCCGCATATTTTGCGGATGATTCAAGATAAGCGCTTACAAAAGCAATTTTTTGCGGATCATGGATTTCCTACCGCGCCGTTTGTGTTAACGGAAAGTCAGGCCGATATTTCTATGCATGCCGATTTTCTACCTGCTTTCCATAAACTTGGAAAGGGGGGATACGATGGGAAAGGTGTTCAGCGGATAAGCTCATTGGCGGATCAATCGAAGGCGTTTGATGCACCTGGACTTTTGGAGAAGGCGGTTGATTTTGAAAAAGAATTAGCGGTCATTGTGGCTAGAAACCCACAAGGTGAAACGAAAGCGTTTCCTGTGGTTGAAATGGTTTTTCATCCCGAGCATAATTTGGTCGATTTCCTTTTCTCGCCGGCGTCTATTTCAGCTGAAATTACCGCAAAAGCGGAAACGATTGCCTTGGATTTGATTGAAAAAATGGGTCTTGTGGGGGTTTTAGCTGTTGAGATGTTTTTGACACCGAACGGTGAAATTTTGATAAACGAGGTTGCACCTCGTCCACATAATTCAGGCCATCAAACGATTCGAGGAAATGAGACTTCGCAATATGAACAGCATCTGCGCGCCATCAGTGGTTTACCATTAGGTAGTACACAGGCGAAAGGTGTGTCGGGGATGTTGAATTTGCTGGGGGCGGATGGATTTAGTGGGGCTGTCAAGTATGAGGGTTTGAAGGAAGCATTAGCCATCCCAGGGGTTTATCCTTTTTTATATGGGAAAAAGATGACAAAACCTTTCCGAAAAATGGGTCATGTGACTATTTTAGGGAACAATAAGGAGGAAATTCTCGAAAAATCTGAACAAGTAAAAAACCTAATCCGAGTGATTAGTTAAATTGATATTATGGTAGGAATCATCATGGGAAGCAGCTCTGATCTGCCCGTTATGCAGGATGCAATTCAAGTATGTAAGGATTTTGGTATTCCCTACGAGGTGGATATCGTGTCCGCACATCGAACACCTGTAAAAATGTTGGAATATGCGCAAACGGCAAAATCACGTGGGATTCAGGTGATTATTGCGGGTGCCGGTGGTGCCGCACATTTGCCTGGAATGGTGGCATCGGCGACCATTTTACCGGTCATTGGTGTTCCGGTTAAATCCTCAAACTCCATCGATGGTTGGGATTCAGTCCTTTCCATCTTACAAATGCCCAACGGAGTGCCTGTTGCAACGGTTGCATTGAATGCATCCAAAAATGCGGGAATTTTAGCTGTTCAGATGATTGCCCTAAGTGATCCTGCCTTATCCAAGAAATTAGATCAATACAAAGAGGAATTGATTGAAAAAGTTGCCGAAATGAGCACGAAGACAAAAGATTTAAAATAGTTCTATCCAATATCCTTTCCTAATTATGAAAGAGAATAACTCAGCTAACCTGCCTCTCATTACGCTAATCGTTTTATTGGCTACGGTTGTTGCCCTTTTATTCGTCGGCTATGAGCATTTTTTAGGTCCTGAAACCAGTAGTTTGACAAAGGCTCAGACAATGGAAATGAAAGACGAGCAACTGCCGATCGAAAATGTTGAGTCCATGATGGTCATAAGTGATTCCACAGATACCGATACGGCATCTGTTAATGCAGATCAAGCGGCCATCGATTTAGAACAACAAAAGAAAGAAGCTGAGGCAGAAAATGTGCCCGAAGAAACGGTGGAGGAGCCTGCGGGCAAATCTTACAGCTATCAAGCGGAATCCGGAGAGACAGCAGAATCGATTGCCAAAAATTTTGGGATCACCGTAGAGCAATTGAAGGCAATGAATCCTTCAGGAATCAAAGCAGGGTCAAAAGTCAAAGTCAAAATTCAGGCGGTGCACATTGTTGGGAAAGGGGATGTATTACGTGTTGTGGCAGAGAAATACCATGTATCCAAAAAGGCCTTGATGGAAGCCAATCATAAAAAAGAGGATGTAACCATGCGCGGGGAGGAATTAGTCATTCCCTTGAAGTAATGCGTTTAGCATTCATCCTATTCTATTTATTTTTCAGCCCTTACCTATTTGGGCAAGTTGATTCCTTGCGAATCATTTGCCAGAAGCAATTGATACCTTTTGTCGATGGTCAAGATTTGCTTTGGATGTATAGGCAACGCGATACGCTCAAGTCAGGGAGTCCAACCGGAACTATTGAACTCGTGGTCAACGGGAAATTGATTGGATTGACGGATAGTTTAAGTTTACAGTATTCGGCTAGTTTGAGTGGGGAATATCCAGCGCTGGATTCGATATGGTATTCAGTTCTTGCCGGTGAGATTCATGCTTTCGAGATGCAAAAGGATAGCTTACACAAAAGGGTAGGTCAATTGGGGTGGAAGATGCGATATTTGCAGTCGGCCCGCGATTTGAAGCGCCAACAACAACTCAATCGTTCCGGGCGATCTCAGGTTTTACTATCATTTCATAATTTTGGATTGGCTGCTGATGTGGGTTTGTATTCAAGAAAAAAATACTTGAAACGCTCCACTCGGTATTCCCGTTTAGGCCAAGAAGCAAAGAGTTTAGGGATGTTTTGGGGAGGGGATTTTGTGGGATTCCCAGATCCGGGTCATGTCCAACGTTTTGCGAACAGTGCTGCTTTCATCGAAAAATATCCTTTTATTTCGTTTGAATTTGAGCGCTATCGGGATGCCTATCAGCGGGCATATTGGAAAAAGCAATCTGTGGGAAGGGAAGACTTGGTGAAAGATACGGAGGCATTGTTGATTTCCATGAATCGCCAACGGATAGGTGGGGTATGTGCTTGTCAATATGCCACGCTGCCAATTGTTCAAATTCCAATCAATTCAAATGCCAAAGTGGAAGTAAATACTCAGCAAAATTGGGTGTACATTCAGCCAAAAGGCTCAAACGGATATTATTATTCGCTTGGAAGATGGGAATATGAGGCTAAAAATTAAAATTGTATCCGCGCAGGAATTCGTCAATTTTCATTCGTTTTTTCCCCTCCATCTGCCATTCAAGAATTTGAATATAGCCATCTTGGCAACCCACGCGTAGGTAGGTTTTTTGGTCAGTATCCCAAACCCCAATGCCCAAATCCGGCAAAATTTCGGGATGAAATTCAATCTGAATTAATTTGCAATTTTTACCTTGAAAGGTGGTGTGTGATCCTGGAAATGGATACATGCCACGAACCAAGTTGAATATTTCGGCGCCCGTTTTGGACCAATGCACTTCCCCGGAGGCCCGCGTTAATTTGGGTGCCGACTTTACCGCCTTGCTTTCGTCTTGAGGTACCGGTTTCGTGTTCCCGGATTGGATGGCCTGTGCTGTTTTGACAACGAGTTTAGCCCCTCGTCTCATTAAGCGTTCGTAAACATCCCCCGTTGTATCCTGTGGATGAATGGGCTCGGTCTCTTGAAATAGCAAATCTCCGGTATCGATTTCGTGTTGCAAAAAGAAGGTCGTGACGCCCGTTTCAGTCTCTCCATTGATGACTGCCCAATGTATCGGAGCCGCTCCTCGGTAGTTGGGAAGCAATGAACCATGCAAATTAAAGGTTCCTAATGGGGGTAGGTTCCAAATGATTTCGGGTAACATTCGAAAGGCTACGATTACTTGCAGGTCGGGTTTATATAACTTTAGCTCCTCAACAAAACTTGGGTCTTTCAATTTTAGGGGTTGAAGCACAGGCAGGCCTTTCGTTTCGGCATATTGTTTAACGGCAGAAGATTGAAGCTGTTGGCCTCGCCCAGCCGGTTTGTCGGGTGCAGTTACGACAGCGACCACATTGAATTGAGCTTCCATGAGAGCGTCTAGGCTAGCAACGGCAAAATCGGGTGTGCCAAAAAAAACAATACGCATCGTAGAGGGGGCTAAGTGAAAATGTTTTTTGATTGTTGTAAAACATTTTTTGTTTACCTTTGTGGCTTATCAAAACTGATTTTGTGTTAGCAAAGCAACTTTTATTATAGTTCCGAATCCGAAACAAAACTACAAATAATTTAGGTAGAACGGTCGGAGGCCGTTCTATTTTGTTTTTTAACACCGACAAAAAAGCTATTCATTATGGCAAAGATTCAATATTATACCGCAGAGGCCTTGGACAAGTTAAAGGCAGAATTACATCACTTTAAGATTCAAGGTCGTTCTGATATGGCTAAGCAAATTGCTGAGGCGCGCGACAAGGGGGATTTGAGTGAAAATGCGGAATATGATGCAGCAAAGGATGCGCAAGGTTTGTTGGAATTGAAGATTTCCAAATTAGAGGAGATTGTGTCCAATGCGCGCGTTTTAGACGAGTCGACCATCGATATCACCAAGGTTTCGATTTATTCGATTGTTGAGATTCGTAATACGAAGAATAATGCAACGGTAAAATATACGATTGTCTCCGAGGAAGAAGCAGATTTGCGTGCTGGAAAGATTTCGGTTTCGTCTCCCTTCGGAAAAGGTTTGTTGGGAAAAAAGGTAGGCGAGTTAGCACAAATTCAAGCACCGGCAGGTCACATGGAATTTGAGATTATGTCGCTTTCGCGCTAATATCTACCCATTGAAATAATTTAAAAGCCTCATCATGAGGCTTTTTTTATGCTCTCGGGCCAAAGATTGCCGATCCTACGCGTACCATGGTGGAGCCAGATTGTGCGGCTAATAAATAATCGCCCGACATGCCCATGGAGATTTCTTTCCAACTTACTCGACCGCTTTCTGTTCCTAGCCCTTGATTTTTAAAGGAATCAAATAGCCTTTTCAGGTTTTCAAATTCCTGTTTGATTTGTGCTTGATTTTCAGTGAATGTAGCCATTCCCATGAGTCCAATGATTTCGATGTTTTTGAATGTGGCTAATATGGGGTCATTTAGTAATTCAATTGCTTCGTTTTCGTCTAAGCCAAATTTGCTTTCTTCTTGGGCAATATACATTTGCAATAGGCAAGGAATCGTCCGATTATTCTTTTCGGCCTGTTTGTTGATCTCCTTGAGGAGACTCATTGAGTCGACCGAATGGATGAGGTGGATGAAAGGAGCGATGTATTTAACCTTGTTGGTTTGCAAATGCCCAATCTGGTGCCAGCGGATATCTGCCGGTAGCTGGGCTTGTTTTTCGACCATTTCTTGAACGCGATTTTCGCCAAAATCAAGGGTTCCGGTCGCATGAACGGCTTTGAGTTCATCGATGCTGCGCGTTTTTGTTACCACAATGAGTTTGCTTGAAAAGGGGGCTAACTCGTTTTGTATTTTATTGATTTCGGTAGCTATGGACATCGGGTCGTAAAAAAATTGTGATGTAAAATTAATTTATTATTTTTGATTCTGCGGTGCGCTATGAAGAGCGGCACTCAATTCGTTAAAACAATGCAATCAGATTCGATGAATTCCCGAGAAAAACGATTGGAGCGCCTGGTCTATCTATTGACCTTTTTGGTGTTTCTTTTGGGCGGATTGCTATACATCGAAAAATACAAACCCGGTTTTTGGACGCTCGGTACGGAGCAGGAAACATTCGTTGCGGATGCGAAAGAGCGTTTGGATTCGATTTCCAAACAATTACAAGTTCGTATGATTCAGATTAAACGTTTGGGTGGACGGGTTAATGAATTGGAAAAAGCGCGCTTGCAAATCGAAGGGGATCAGAAGGAATTAGCCGAAAATCCGGAAATGGGGCAGGCAGAACTTCAAAAGAAGTTGGCTTATTATTTGCGTTTATTGGGTATTAAAGATCAAGAAATCAAAAAATTACGTCGGGAAAATGTGGTCTTGATCGCCCGAAATGATTCCCTAAGTCGGGAGGCTAAAATATTACAAGACGGCCTTTCCAATGTTCAGAAGGCATTGCGCGATTCCAGCACGACCTTTGGCTTGGAGAAAAAAGAATTAAATGAGCGTTCTCGTATTCTTGAGGTGCGCAATCAGGAGTTGGCCGAAAAGGTTTCGGTGGCAGCGGCACTTCGCGCGGAAGGAGTTAATGTTTATGCGATATCATCGCGGGGTAAGGAGACAGGCATGCAAAATCAAAAGGCGAAGCGCATTGATAAGATTCGTGTCATTTTCCATTTGCAGAATAATCCGTTGGCAACTCGTGAGATAAAGACGATTTATTTACGAATTATTGAGCCGACCGGCAATACGTTGTCTGATTATGCTTTGGGCTCGGGGACGGTATTATTTAAAGGGAAAGAGCTTGTTTACACAGCCAAGCAACGTATATTTTACGAGAATAATCACCAAACAGTTGAATTTATATACGCGCGTACTACCCCATATCGTGAGGGTAAGCATGAAATCGAGCTTTATTCGGAAGGGTTCTTGATCGGATTAGGTACCTTTGAGGTCCGTTAATTTCAATTTATTTCTGGCTAAGTTTTTGATTGTTAAGTATTATTCATACTTTTGCAATCCAAATTTTTTTTAAGTTTTTAAACAACAATTTTGTATGCAATTAAAAAACTACGAGACGGTGTTCATTTTAACTCCCGTTTTGTCTGAGCAACAGACAAAGGACGCCGTTGAAAAATTCAAAAAATTATTGGTAGATAATGGTGCTCAAATCGTTCATGACGATGCTTGGGGCTTACGCAAGTTGGCTTACCCAATCCAAAACAAGCACACAGGATTCTATCAAATCTTTGAATTTGCAGCGGATCCTCA